>CALGJW010000291.1 GCA_937930025.1 uncultured Saprospiraceae bacterium
TGCTCCCTCCCCTGTTCCTATTCGAGCCTTTCGGCCCACTTTTGATGAAAACGAATTGGTAAAGCATTCCGCATTACGAACCGTAAAAAAATTACAATTGGAAGGTCATCGGCCAGAAAATTTGGAAACTCTAAAGCATTATATACATTTGTTTAGCGTGAGCCCTAGTGGGGAGCGCGCGAGTATAGATCAGGTCTTAGAATATATGGAGACCAAACAAGAGATCAACATTCAGGAAGGCATGGTTAAATACAATTTTTAACCGGCAAAAATTTAGCATTATGCATCAGGAAGTATTAGACAGTATTGAAGAAGGTAAAATGGCCATGGACGAATCATTGGAGCATTTAGACCGTGAACTTCAAAAAATTAGAGCCGGGAAAGCTTCTCCCAGTTCAGTAGCAGGAATCATGGTAGATTATTATGGAACTCCAACTCCATTGAATCAAGTAGCAAATATTTCTACGCCCGATTCAAGAACATTAAGTATTTCTCCTTGGGAAAAAGCAATGGTTGCGCCTATTGAAAAAGCAATATTTGCAGCTAATCTTGGTTTCACCCCTCAAAACAATGGAGAGGTTATCATGATTAATATTCCACCTTTGACAGAGGAGAGAAGAAAAGATTTAGTGAAAAGAGCGAAGGGTCTTGGGGAGGACGCTAAAGTTAGTATTCGAAATGAACGGCATAAAATGATGGATTTTATTAAGAAAGCGGTGAAGGATGGTTATCCAGAAGATGCCGGGAAGCGCCAGGAGGAAGCAGTCGAATCAGTGATTAAAAGTTATAGTGAAAGAATTGGGAAGTCCATTGACAAAAAGGAAACGGATATCATGACTATATAAGGTTCTTTCTAAGTATAATAAGGCGAAAAAAGCCAATGTGTAAATCACATTGGCTTTTTTTTATGCTATAATCCGAAAATATGATCAATCCTTACAACTACGTTGTCTGGTTTTTTAATAAAAATTTCCAATTCACAACCAAGGGCTTCAATATATTTTTTTAAGGTCGACAAGTGCATATCCTTACGATTTTCTAAATTTGAAATATTTACTTGTTTGATCCCCTGTGCTTCGGCAACATCTGTTTGGGTCATACCAATTGCTTTACGCAACTCTTGCAGAGATTCGTATGCCACTAATTCCTTGTTCGCTTGTTCCTTAATCCGCGCCTGACGAGCTTTAGGCAGCTCATCAAAAAGTTTTTTCATCGATTTCGTCATTTTATTCTCGTTTTAAATGATCATCAAATCTGTCATCTGCAGATTGGCCATATATTTTAAGCAACTCAACCTTTACGTATATGCCATCTTGTACATCTTCAGTCTAGTCCTTAAACTCTTCGTAAAACGCAGAATGTATTTCGACTTACCACTCCGTATACAAATATAGCCTATCTGCTATATAATGTCAAGGCTATATTATAGGCCTAAAGATTCAATGAACTATTCACATTGGCTTTTTTTAACATTAAAACACGATACCTAAATTTGTTATGCATAATAAAATTAGGTATACTTGCCCTATGAACGATCACAAGGAATTTTTGAGCGGGACTTTATCAGGAATTATTCTAGGCTTATTGAGTCAAAATGGAAGAATGTATGGTTATGAAATATGCCAACAAGCCAAAAGTCTGAGTGCTAACGAAATCGAAATAACAGAAGGAGCACTTTATCCAGCCCTTCATAGATTAGAAAAAAAAGGATTGCTTACTTCTACCAAGGAAAAGGTAAATGGCAGAACCAGAAAGTACTATTCCATTAAACAGGAGTCTGCCCAATTGGCTAGAGATAAAATAAATGCTTTGATTTCATTTAGTCAACAGCTCAATAATATTCTACAACCAAAAGGCTAATCATGAAAGATAAAATTCTCGCCATTTTAATCAAACATAAAGTAAAAGGGGAAATTCAGGATGAATTTTTAGATCACTACTTAACTCGTTATGAGCATTTGTTATCCAACGGTATTTCAAAGAAAGCTGCCGCCCAAAAAACATTTAGCGAAATAAATATTAAACAATTAAAACGAGCCAACAAAGCCATTTTTTTTATTCATCAAAAAAGAAAAATACAAATCGCCATGCTAGCTATCTCCCTTTTCACCCTCCTAAGCATTTTGCAATTTACTACCTCAGTAGAAAGCAATCCGGAAGTAATCGTTGACCATGAAATTATGCAAAGCGACAGCATACAGTTGGGAAAATTATTAGATGGTCCCATACACGTTTCTTCCCACTTTGGTCTTAGAAAACACCCATTAATGCAAAAGGAGCTTCTCCATAAAGGAATAGACCTAAAAGCAAATATTGGAGACGCAGTTTACAGTCCTTTGGATGGTATAGTTGAAAAAGTAGGCTATGATCAAAAGCGTGGCAACTACATTGAATTGAGTCATGCCGAAGGTTATACCACTCGATACTATCATTTGTCGAAAGTAAGCCTAGGCAAAAATCAGGCGATCACTAAAGGTAAAAAGATCGGGGAAGTGGGAAGTTCGGGCATGGCGTTAAGTCCACATTTACATTTCGAAATTTCAAAGAAAGAAACGCTAAAAGACCCTAGGGATTATCTTCGGGTTTAGTCGAAAATTATTTACCAGAAAGCTTATAGATAGAAACGCCATTTTTTCCTAACTCATAAATCAAAGTGGACTCTAGGCGAATATTTTTTATATCACCTTTTCCTGTATTGGTCATTAATTTTTCGGTGTTCTTAAATTCTAAATTGAATAGATAGAGCGATCCATCATTTTCATAGATCAAATGATCTCTACGTAATTGAAAATTAACGGTAATAGGAATATCTAATTTTTGAATAAATTTTCCAAAGATATCGAATAGGAAAAATCCTTGGTTTTCATCTAACAATAAAACATACTTTTTGCTTTCTATTAATCTTATCGGCGCCGGATCTGTATCCAATTGATAAAATAAATTATCGCTTGCAAAAAGGACTTTTCCCTGGCGATCTATCTTACGTAGTTCTCCTGAGATGGCATCAAAGATCCAAAGGTTATTGTCAAATGAAATTGTAACAGCAGAAGATTCGTAGTACCCAAAGTCTTGCAAGTTGTAATTGGTGATCTCGCTAAGTGTATTATCCAACAGCACTAAGCGCTGATAATCTTTAAAAAATAGTTGTGTGTGAAAAGGATAGGTGGCCTCAATCCAGGTTAATTCCCCATATCTATTATTTGAATATTGAAAAAGGAGATTCCCAGCTCTATCGTATTTAAACAGTTCCTGACCTTTGGTTAAGTAAAAATTCTGAAGGATGTCTGTGGACAATTGATCGGCTTCTGAAGGCAACTGGTTAAGCAGCATTAGGCTATCAGCAGCAGGCAATGAATCCAGTTCCTGCGCCTCAATTGCAAGATTACTTCCAATTAGTAGTATACTGGTAAGCAGGTTTCTCAAAAAATTCCAATTGAATATTTTCCCCATCAAATACGGCATATGAGTTGAAGTTCATCCATTCCCCTAAGTTAATATAACGTGCTTTTCCATCCTTTAGCATATAATCGATAGGCAAATGCCTATGACCGAAGATATAGTAATCTACGGGATTCTGCGCTTGTTGTTCATTTGCGTAGGTAATGAGCCACTCGTTTTCCTCCCCATGGAACTTTTCGATGGTTGGGCTTTTAGATCTAGATTTTCTCGACCAAAAATTCGCAAGGCCAAAACCGAAGTTAGGGTGTAATCTGGCAAATAACCATTGACACAATGGATTGGCAAAAACTTTTTTGATAAACTTGTAGCCATTGTCCCCAGGTCCCAATCCATCTCCATGTCCTAAATAAAATTTCTTTCCTTGGATTTCTTTGATGATGGGTTCGCGAATCACGGGAATGTCCAACTCTTTTTCAAAATAGTCAAACATCCACATATCGTGATTTCCGGTAAAAAAGAAGATAGGAATTCCTTTGTCTCTGAGTTGAGCTAACTTTCCTTGAATACGAATAAAGCCACGAGGCACTACTGATCCATACTCGAACCAAAAATCAAATAGATCACCAAGCAGATATATTTCGGCAGCTTGATCTTCGATGGAGTCCAACCAACGAATTATAGTTTTTTCTCGCTCTCGACTTTGGGCAATATCACCATCCCCAAGGTGGAAGTCCGAAGCAAAAAATATTTTTTTTCCCATAAAAGATTGGCAGATCGATCGGCCTACATTTTTTCCATAACGGTACCGCAATTATTGCAAGTCCGTTTTTCTTCATCATTCATAAAGGCGTTCATCACAACTGGTAATTGATTGACGATGTCCTTCATTTCGAATTTGTCTTCGTGAAGTTTAGTATTACATTTTTCACAGAACCACATCAACTTATCCTCTTCATTACCTCTTCTATAACGCTCAATTACTAAGCCTACGGTATTCGCTGGTCGTTGTGGAGAATGCGGAATCCTTGGAGGCAGTAAAAACATTTCTCCCTCCTTAATAGCAATATCTTCAGGAGTACCATCCTCATTGATTATCTTTAAAGTGATATCCCCTTCTATTTGATAGAAAAGTTCTTCTCCATCCTCATAGTGGTAATCCTTTCTTCCATTAGGACCACCGACGACCATTACGATATAATCCTCGTTTTCAAAATATATTTGCTTGTTCCCGATTGGCGGCTTCAATAGATGCCGGTGTTCTTCAATCCAATGGTTCAAATTAAATGGTTTCGCAATAGCCATAATAATGTATTTGGTACTGGGCTAAGATAGGGAAATCATTGAAAACTGGAGCTTGAGTTAGCCATTGAAGCGGAAATTGCTAAAAGATGGCTTATGCGCAAGATCTCTATTGAAATATAAAATTAAGCGGTATCCAAAGAAAGAATTTTCTAATTTTGCTCGTTCAAAGCAATAGTATGAATTTAGAACTTCAAGGTAAGAATGCATTGGTCTGTGGGGCATCCAAAGGAATTGGTAGAGCGGCAGCGGAAGAACTAGCAAAACTGGGGGCAAACGTCACTCTTATTGCCAGATCAGCCGAAATCTTATCTCAGGTTGTCAGTGAATTGACGAAAACAGGCGACCAAGATCACGACTTTCTTGTGGCAGATATGAGTGATACGGCTGATTTGAAAAAAAAGGTTATTGGTTTAGCAACACAGAAAACCATTCATATATTGGTCAATAATACCGGCGGCCCTCCTGGAGGTCCTATTACCGATGCCAGTCCTGAATCCTTCTTGAAGGCTATAGAAATGCATTTGGTGGCCAACCATGTTTTGACCACAGTTTTGTCAAAAGGCATGAAAAAGGCCGGTTATGGTCGAATAATCAATGTAATTTCCACTTCTGTAAAACAACCTATTACTGGATTAGGCGTATCTAATACTACTAGAGGAGCAGTGGCCAATTGGGCTAAAACCATGGCAAATGAACTCGGTGCGTTCGGAATTACAGTAAATAATGTTTTACCTGGATCTACCAACACAGGTAGAATAACCGAGATTCTGAACAATAGAGCAAAAAAAACAGGAACTACTGTACAGGTGCAAAAGGATAAAATGGTTGCCCAAATTCCTGCGGGAAGATTTGCTGAGGCCAATGAAATTGGAGGAGCAATTGCTTTTTTAGCTACACCCGCCGCATCTTATATTAATGGGATCAATCTTCCAGTAGATGGAGGACGTACCAAATCACTTTAATTAAATTTGCAGAAGCTTTCTGCTAGTTGAAAACAAAAAACTGATAAAACCGAAATTATGGCAAGTGATACTAAAATTCTAAGTATTTCAAATTCGAAAGGAGGAGTTGGAAAATCTGTTGTCACCATGATGGTTGCAACCGCTTTAGCAGAGCAAAAAAAGAAAAAAGTGCTCATCATAGATTGTGATTCTCAAGCCTCTGTTTATGAGATGTATGAGCAAGAAAAAGAAATGTATCCAGACAAGACTCCGCTCATAGAAGTGGAGGCATTAAGTCCGAGAAGGGTGAATACTTTTCTGAAACGCTTTGGAGGTGACTACGATGTGATCTTCATAGATATCCCAAGAATGACGGATAAAAAGGCGGATAACCCAACCGTCATGTTGCTTTATAACTGCGACGGTATATTAGTACCAGTGATTGGTTCAGAGGTCGATGTACTAGCAACACAGGAATTCATGGAAGTGCTTGAGGAATGTAAAAATTTTAAAGCCGACATGAAAGAGGACTTTACGGCCCATGGATTTATCAACCGAAGAAACCTTCGAAAAAGTAATGCCGAAGCAGAAGAGCTATTGAATAAGGCTGGATTAAAAATGTTTGAAAACTCTTTATCAGATTTGAGAATATTTACCACTCCAACAATATTTAAATCTCCGCTGAGCTCGACGGAAGGAGAGCGCAGGTTTGGAGCATTCTTTAATGAATTTTGCAAGAAATTTAAGGTGTAGGCATCTTAAGGTGACAATAAAAAAGCACTTAGTCCGAATGGGCTAAGTGCTTTTTTTGTGTCTTTTAAATTAATCATCAATATTAGATATTTCTGAAATCGATAAAACAACTTGTATCTGCGATAATAACTCTAGGCATTCTTCAAATCGATGTCCAATTCTTCATTAGATAATCCAAAAACAGAAGTATCATATTTTCCAAGCAACTCTAGAAATGCTCGTTTGGACAATCCAACAATCTCTGCTGCTTGACCGGAACTCAACTTACCATCCTTAAATAACTTAGAAGCTACAATCATGCTGACTTCAAAGTTTGAGATATTTAATTCGTTAGGTAGATTTATTATTACACTCATTAGAATTGATCTATTTTCATACAAGTTAAGGTTTTCTGGGATAACCTGAATCCAATCAAGAATATATACTGAATAACGATATAGACTTTGTTCAATCGATACAGCAAGGAACTTCGAATTAAAGCCACTTTTCTCATAAAATGAGAAAAAAAGTAATCGATTCTCGAAAATCGAGACAAAACCAATAGTTCATTCCCATAGCTTTGGTGTAGTAATAAAATGCTACATCAAAATGAAAAATAGTTCACTTCTCCTACTCGCCCTCCTATTCACTTTCTCCGCATGCAATTCAGATGATGAATTAAAAGATAGAACACAAGGAATCTTTAATATTGATGGAGAGCGCTTTGAACTACGCTGTAAAGTCGATGGGGAAGATTGGTTTCCTACTTCAACAGAATCCAATCCATTTTTAGGTGGTCTTCCTTTTAAAGTAACTTATTCTGATGACGGATTTAATATCAATGCCGATAAAAAAGATACCGATGGTAAATTGATATCATCCATTTATCCTAGCTCAAGCAATGGGATATTAAATGAAGCACTTAAAGGATATGTCGGATCAAGATATTATTCCAATTGGGAATTCTCTGGAGATTGCCTTCGCTTTGACCTGTCCAATACAGATGATATGACATTAATAATAACAGACCTTGATGAATCCCTACAAAGAATAAAAGCCACCTTTTCCTATACCGCTTATAACGAATGCGGAGACTCCGTAATGATAACTGAAGGTTATCTTGATGCACCCTATCAAGATTAGACAAATAACCCACCCCCTTTTATAAATTTTTATTTCACTCGTTATGTATATCTATGCTCACATGGATATGCCCTCACATAGCACAACTACCCTTCCGTCTTCATCGACAACTGAATCCGATTCCGCTTCAAATCAATCTCCACCACGCGCACCATCACTTGCTGATTCAACTGCACATGCTCCGCCGGATTTTTCACAAAGACATCTGCCAATTGAGAAATATGAACTAATCCATCTTGCTTCACGCCCACATCTACGAAAGCGCCGAAGTTCGTAACGTTGGTGACCAGTCCAGGAATACGCATCCCAATTTTTAAATCCTCGATTGATTTTATATTTCTTTCAAAGGAGAAAGATTTCGCTGCGCCTCTAGGGTCCAATCCCGGTTTGTCCAGCTCGCTCAAAATATCTCGAAGTGTAGGAAGTCCTACTTCGTCGGTTATATATTTATCTAAACTAATTTGCTTTCGCAATTCCTTTTGTTCGATTATCGCTTCGATACTTGTTCCGAGGTCTTTCGCCATTTGTTTGACAAGTGGATATCGTTCGGGATGTACGGCGGTATTATCCAGCGGATTTTTTGCATTGCGAATTCTTAGAAAACCAGCGCATTGTTCAAATGCTTTTTCCCCTAATCTGGGTACTTTCTTTAGCCCTATCCGACTGCTAAAAGGACCTTCTATTTCTCTGTGTTCCACAATTTTTTGTGCAAGTGTTGGGCCTAATCCAGAAACATAGGTTAGCAAATGTTTGCTGGCTGTATTTAAATTTATTCCTACGGCATTTACGCAAGACTCAACCGTTCGTGTCAAACTATCCTTGAGCAAATTTTGCTGGACGTCATGCTGGTATTGACCAACGCCGATGGATTTGGGATCTAATTTTACCAACTCTGCTAATGGATCCATTAGTCTTCTTCCGATGGAAACTGCTCCTCTCACGGTGAGGTCCTTATCTGGGAATTCTTCTCTGGCAATTTCGGATGCAGAATAAATGGATGCGCCACTTTCGTTGACCATGAACAATTCAACTTGATGGTCAAATTTTATTTCTTGGAGGAAGTCCATGCTTTCTCTTCCAGCAGTTCCATTCCCAATGGCGATGGCTTTTACTTTATATTGATGCACTAAGCTTTGAATCTTTGAAGCCGACTCTGCTTTCTTTGTTTGAGGAGGATGGGGAAAAATAGTGGTGTTTAGCACTAAGTCTCCTTGCGGATTAATCACGACTATTTTACAGCCAGATCTAAATCCAGGATCTACTCCTAGGACCCAATCTTCTCCTAGCGGAGCTGCCAATAATAATTGTCGCAGGTTATTAGTAAAAACTTCGATAGCCTCCAAGTCTGCAATTTCTTTTGCCTTTTTTCTAAACTCCGTTTCTATGGAAGGCTGTAACAATCTTTTATAGGAATCCTTCAAAGCTTCGAAGACTTGATCGGCAGTAGCGGTTCTTCCCTTACAAACGATGCGTTCAATTTCTTGTAGACTTCTTTCGGGATCAGGTTCAATATTCAGTTTTAGTAAGCCTTCGTTTTCTGCCCGAAACATAGCGAGCAAGCGATGTGAAGGACAACGATCTAGCCGTTGTTCGAATTCGTAATAATCTTGGTATTTAATGGCCTCCTCCTTTTTACCCCGAGCGACTTTGGATTGAATGGTTGCATTTCTTTCAAACAAAGAACGCAGTTTATTTCTGACGTTGGCATTTTCGTTGATCCACTCTGCGATGATGTCTCGTGCTCCTTGCAGGGCAGTATCTTCATCTGTCACATCTTTATTAATAAAAGGTCGACAGATATGAGCGAGATTATTTTCTCGCTGTTCAAAGATTAATTTAGCCAATGGTTCGAGCCCAAGATCCCTTGCTTTGGTTCCCCTAGTTTTTCTCTTTTTCTTATAGGGCAAATATAAATCTTCCAGCAATGTGCTATCCCAACAGTTTTCTATTTGTTTTCGAAGATCAGGGGACAATTGCCCTTGGTCGGCAATGGTTTCAAGGATGAATTCTTTGCGCTTAATAAGCTCTTGAAATTGCCGCCAATTTTTTTCTATAGCAGCAATCTCTACTTCATCCAAGCCTCCGGTAACTTCCTTCCGATATCTTGCGATAAATGGTATTGTGGCTCCGTCTTCAAAAAGTCCGATCACTTTCAAGAGAATGGATTCCCTAATATTCAGGGACTTAGCTATTTGTGCAATTAAGGTTTGACTCATGATTATTTACTCGTAAAATTTTCCCTAATATTATCACAATAGTACTTAATTTTCAAAGTAATTGAGGCATTTGAAAAAGATCAATGCTTAGTTTCCCTTGCTATTTTTTAAGGATTAAAGAATCGATCTCCGACTTCGCTGGTCGCGCAAAAAGAGCCTCAGGAAATGCCTTTTGAGCAAGTACAATATCTTCAAAGTTTCTCTCGTATCGCTTTTCTCCCAAAGTATCCGCCGCAAATTTATAGCCTTCCATGGTCTTGGGTAACCTTAAACCATTAACATCCGTCCAATCCTTGTAGACCAAAGCATTGAACTTTTCATTAGGTGCTCCATTAAAATAAGTAACCGTATAAAGTAGCAGATACATCTCATTGGTGATTTGATCAAAATAAGCAATGTAATAATCGTCGGGAGCATCCCCTACTCCATCTTCAAATGAAATTTTCACCCCTGAATAGGTCTTTCCTTTAATCGTTCTTGGCGCTACCTC
>CALGJW010000292.1 GCA_937930025.1 uncultured Saprospiraceae bacterium
ATTGAACTAATTGCCGTGAAGCGAATTGCACCTATTGGAATCATTCTTCCGCAAAAATCACCTGTTCAACCTTTGCCCGTGTTTTCACAAAAGCCACTAACTGCTTTTGTACAGCAGTACTTTTCCGTACTTTCCAATCGATAATTAATGTAGGCGGATTACTACTGGCTGGAGACGGATGAAAATAATAGGCCTCTTTAACTGATGCGCTAAATGTGGATAAAATCTCAGCTCTAACTGCATTCATCAGACTTGTATCCTGATTCATATTGGATAACTGGGCTTCCAATTGAATTATTTCTTCGGACTTCACACCTTCGCTTTGCTTCGTCAGATTTTCTACTAGGCTGTCCAGCTTTTCTATGTTTTTCAATCTATTATTTAATGCTTCAATATCATCCAGATTTACTTCTGCAGTAGGTAATAATGCCACTTTTAAGAATGGAAGCTTTTCACTTAAATCTTTGTTGTAGGCTGAAAGTGTTTTCGGCAATGATGAGGCATATACTTTTATTGCTAGAATGTCTTCGCTGTTCTCTCTTTGTATAATACTCCAATCATCTATTAAGGTTTGATTCTCTCCAAAGGTCGATGCAATCGCTTGCTTGACAGCGGTCTGCTCTTGAACAGACTTGAGTACATCTTTTAGGATGAAAAAACTAGGTATAATAATCAAAATGCTAATTGCCGCAAGGATCAAATTAGTTCTTCGCGCATCTTTTGTATCATTAAAGGATCGTATTGGGAAATCTAGCAATCGAACAATAAAAAAAGTAGCAATAGCTACTAAAGTGGCGTTTAGAAAAAATAGATAAAATGAATTAAGACAGATCTCCAGGTTATTTAACTGAAGGTTTGAAAATTCTTCATTCACTAATCCACTCTTTATTAAATTTGCTATTCCAAATCCTGAAACACAAAGTGGAGGCATCAAAGCAGTGGCGATTGCAACTCCCGGTATGGCATTTGATTTGTCTTTTTGAGAACCTGAAATTATCCCAGCTATTCCTCCAAATAGTGCAACAGCGGCATCCAAAAAGGTAGGAGCAGTTCTGTTTTGAATTTCGCTCGTAAAATCACCAAAGGGAGTAATAAGAAAATATAGGGTAGAAGTGAAAAGCGCTATACCAATAGAAACGCCAATGTGCTTAAAAGATATTCGTAATGAATTATAGTCGTTTATTCCTACCGCCAGACCAACTCCAAGAATTGGAGCCATCAAAGGGGAGATAAGCATGGCACCAATGATTACCGCCGGAGAGTTCAAATCTAACCCCAAAGAAGCGATCATAATGGAACACATCAAGGTCCAAGCATTGGCACCTTGCATGCGCATATTATTACGAATATTGATAATCGTTCCTTCCCGATCTAGGCCCTGTTTTAGAGAGGTTAAGTCCGTCCAAAATTTACTGATCCCTTTCCAAACTTTAGAAAGACCAGTAGTCACCTCTTTTTTCGGATCAATTTTATTGTTAGGTATAGGATTTTCGGATGACATTTTACTTAATTGATAATTAATCCATCTTCCATGCTTAAAGTCCGATCACTCATCTTTGCAAGATCATTATTATGCGTAACGATTACAAAAGTTTGCTTAAAGTCAGCCCTCAGTTGGAATAGTAGTTTATGCATTTCTTGAGAAGTGGCAGAATCCAGGTTTCCAGTGGGCTCATCCGCAAAAACTACATCTGGACTATTGACTAGGGCTCTGGCCATAGCAACCCTTTGTTGTTCTCCTCCTGACAATTGACTTGGTTTATGCGTTAATCGGCTGCCTAGTCCCAGATAGTCCAAAAGCTCCTTGGCTTTGGCCTTTACTTCTGTTTCAGATTTGTTTCCAATAAAGCCGGGCATACAAACATTTTCTAAGGCGGTAAATTCAGGAAGTAAATGATGGAATTGAAAAACAAACCCTAGGCGATCGTTTCTAAAGGCCGCAAGCTCAACTTCTCCTAATGATTGCGTATTGATACCTCCAATTTCAATAGTTCCAACATCAGCTTTATCCAATGTTCCAAGAATGTGCAATAAAGTACTCTTCCCAGCCCCAGATTTACCAACGATGGATATTATTTCTCCCTTCTTGATTTCCAAGTCCACTCCTTTCAATACCTCCAAAGGGCCATAAGATTTCTTGACTTGTTTTGCGATTATCATAGGTTCTAGATTAAGGGCAAAAATAGAATATTTGGCCAATGTTTAAGGAGGCTAGCAAAATATGATATTATGACCGCATATGACGTTTTAACTGCATCTTACCTTAAATTGTAGCTATTTACCCTAAAATTGGACGCGATTAAAGGTTTTAAACGTTAATTATTTAGCCAAAAGCATCGTTTTGTTCGAATTCTAGTAATTCTTTCCAAACTGACACTTTAGTATATAGGTTCCTTTCGAATCAAGATGTTAGAGATTCCGGTAAATTAGATACTTACTTTTGGCTAAAGAATCGTAGATTTGGCAGCATGTTGCCGATTTTACTTACTACTAACTTTTTTCGGATAACGAAGCAACTGACTGAATGAGGATACTGCAACTATCTAAAAAATATCCATTCCCTATTAAGGATGGTGAGTGTTTGGCGATAACCGAATTAGCAAAATCCCTTTGCTCAATTGGTGCAGAAGTTTCTCTTTTGGCAATGGATACTATTAGACATCCAGCTAAAGATCCAAAGGGAAAATTAGATTTCTATAAAAACATATACAAAGTCTCAGTTGATAATAGCATCAAACCATTTGATGCATTCTTGAATTTATTTTCAAGTAAATCTTATCACATCGAACGTTTTGTTTCAGATGCTTATGAGAAAAAATTGGCAGAATTGCTTAAAGCAAATGAATTTGAAATAATTCAACTGGAGACTACTTATCTCGGACCATATATTCCAATTATTCGCAAATATTCTAAAGCGAAAATTGTACTTCGTACGCACAATTTAGAACACGAGATTTGGGAACGAATTGCAAAAAATTCCAATCCACTCAAGCGGATTTATTTAAGCCATCTTGCCAAAAAATTAAAGAAATTTGAAGTAGAGAAATTAAATCAGGTAGACTTCCTCGCTGCTATAAGCCAAAAGGACCTGAATCAGTTTAGAGCTTTGGGATATAAAGGGGAATCGAGAGTAGTGCCAATTGGACTGGATACAGCAGATTATTTGCCATCATTTGGAAGCTTTAAGCGACCGATTTCTATCGGCTTTATTGGATCATTGGATTGGATGCCAAACCAAGAAGGATTAAGGTGGTTTTTAGAGAATATTTGGCAGGATTTGAAATTGGATTTCAAGGAGTTAGAGCTACACATAGCTGGCAGAAATAGCCCAAGCTGGATTCGAAATTTAAATGACCATCGGATTAAATTTCATGGAGAAGTAAACTGTGCAAAGTCATTTATCAATGACCATAGTATCATGCTAGTACCCTTGTTGTCTGGTTCAGGTATGCGTGCTAAGATATTGGAAGGCATGGCTTTAGGAAAAGTAGTCTTAACGACTAGTATAGGCTTGGAAGGCATTCAAGCGCAGCATAAAGAGGAGGTTTTGATCGCAAACGATCTAAAGGAATTCAAAGAATCCATCGATTACTGTTATCGTTCTAACGGTAGTCTTGAGAAAATTGGCCGAAATGCTTTAGGATTAATAGAACAGCGCTACCAAAGGGACGATATCTCAAAAGCATATTTAGCAGAACTAGAGGCCTCTTTTCTTTCGCTACCTGTCTAATCTTCCTATCTTTCCATCCAATTCTAATTAGCGTTTCAAGTCAAAAATTTGATCTTAGCAAAGCTTTTATTTTGGATATCCATTTCTGCTCTGATACACACTTATCTTTTGTATCCATTGCTTCTAAAAGTGTTGAGTATAAATAAAAAATCCAACGAGCTTTGTTTCTCCGATGATTGGCCTTTCGTACAGGTGTTCATGGCGGTGCATAACGAAATGGCAATTATTGAAGAAAAAATTGAAAGCTTGCTGGCGCTGGATTACCCCAAGGATAAAATCGAATTTTTCATTGGCTCTGACAACTCATCCGATGGCACAAATGAGCTTCTTTTCGCCTATGCCGGCAAAAACCCTTCTATTCATATTACTGTTTATGCTGAAAGACAAGGAAAGCCAAATCTGATTAATCAACTGGTTTCGAAGGCTAAATTAACGACTAAGGACGACAGGATTTATTTGCTAACTGACGCTTCAGTAATACTAGAGACTAATTGTTTAAAAGCATTAGTTAAGCATTTCAAAAACGAAGAAATATTCCTGGTCGATGCAAACATGAAATCTACAGGTTTGGAAAAAGGAGGAGTGGCAAAGTCAGAAGGTACTTATATTAAATCCGAGGTAAGGATTAAAGATATGGAATCCAGAACTTGGGGGAAAATGATTGGCCCATTCGGGGGGTGCTATACCATAAGATCAAGTTATTATTCGGAAGTACCTAAGAATTTTTTAGTTGATGATTTTTATATCACAATGAAGGGATATGAAAAAGGTGGCAATGCAATTAATGAACTCTCGGCTATCTGTTATGAAAATGTCGGATTTTCCTCTCAAGAAGAGTTTAAACGTAAGGCCAGAATCTCAGCAGGAAATTTTCAAAACTTATGGAATTTTAAATCCCTTTGGTTTCCGCCATTTACCAAATTGGGTTTCGCCTTTTTCTCCCATAAAATATTAAGATGGCTAGGTCCATTTTTCATTCTATTTGCACTTCTAAGTCTTTGTTGGATTGTAGCTAATTCTACAACACTTTTATATACTTTTTTGTTACTAGGACTAGTCTCATGGTTATTCTTAATACCTTTGCTCAACTATATTTTACAACTATTGAATCTAAGCCTAGGCCTGTTTAAAAACATAACCTATTTTAATTCAATGAACTGGGCTTTATTAGCCGGTTTTTTTAAGTACATCAATGGAATCAATAACAATGTCTGGGAGCCACCCAAAAGAAAATAAAACGATCCAGTTAGATACGATCGAGTCTGCTATCGAGGATATCCGAAAAGGAAAAGTAATTATTGTCGTAGATGATGAGGATCGTGAAAATGAAGGAGACTTCGTTTGTGCTGCTGATTGTATTACCCCTCAGATCATCAATTTCATGGCCACGCATGGCCGTGGGCTAATCTGTGCTCCAATTGAAGAGGAACGTGCAGAAGAGTTGAATTTAAAAATGATGGTCAACGACAATACTGCCTTGCATGAAACAGCCTTTACCGTTTCTATCGATCTGATCGGGCAAGGATGTACTACCGGAATTTCTGCCACTGATCGTGCCAAGGCGATCAAGGCACTAGTCAATTCTGATACTAAGGCAACCGACTTCGCTAGACCTGGCCACATCTTTCCGCTTAGAGCAAAAACCGGTGGTGTACTGAGACGCACAGGGCACACAGAAGCTACCATCGACCTTGCCAGACTTGCTGGTTTTTCGCCCGCAGGTGTACTTGTAGAAATCCTAAACGAAGATGGATCAATGGCTCGCTTGCCTCAACTTATAGAAAAAGCTAAGCAACATGATTTAAAAGTGATCTCAATAAAAGACTTGATCGCTTATAGAATGAAAACCGAAAGAATAATTAAAAGGGTTACGACGGTTCCAATGAGCACGCAATTTGGTGAATTTGAAGTTGTAGCTTACGAACAACTAACAACAGGAGATATTCATTTGGCTTTCAAAAAAGGAGATTGGAAAAAAGAGGAAGAGGTCTTAGTAAGGGTTCATTCTGGAACTGAATCAGACGATATCATGAATGCTATGTTCAATAATTTTGGAGTAGACATTCAGGAAGCAATGAAAAAAATTGATCAAGCAGAAAAGGGAGTCTTTGTCTTTATGCGTCAACGTGAAAAAGGAAATGATCTTGTCAGCTGGTTGAATGCCTACGACGCCAAACAAAAAGGAATGCCTCAAGGGGAATCTGTTAACGGAATACAATCCATCGAACAACGAGATTTCGGAATCGGGGCACAAATTCTCCGTGACTTAGGGGTAAGTAAAATGAAGTTGATTTCGAACTCTGAGAAAAAACGAATCGGACTGGTTGGGTACGGATTAGAAATTGTTGGGCACGTTGATTTATAGTTTGAAAATATGTCAAAAGAATCCAATCAATATATTTTGGGAACTGAACGGGCCGAGTTACATCGGCTTGGATTACAGCACCAAGTTTGGAGCGCTGAAGCACGCAAAGGTTGGGAAATAGGGGAGTTCGGTACTGGGCAAACCATTGTGGATTTGGGATCTGGTCCCGGATATTGCACCTTTGAATTAGCTTACATTGTTGGCCCAGGTGGTCGAGTCATCGCAGTGGATAAATCAAAACATTTTATTGATTTCATCGAAAATCAAAACAAGCTGCATGGGCTGAATATCCAAACCATGCATTGCGATTTTGATGATCTTAAACTACCCGCCAGCTCTGTTGACGCTGTGTATTGCCGTTGGGCATTAGCCTGGATTCCCAACCCAGAAGAAATATTGGAAAAACTGACAGAAGCTTTAGTGCCTGGAGGAGTCATGGTTATTCAAGAATATTACGATTGGTCTACTTTTCAAACAGAGCCACATTATCCAATGTTGGGAAAAGGAATTGAAGCTATTCTTCAAAGCTTTTTTGACAGCCCAGGGAACATCAACATTGGTAAATCTTTGCCTGGCATTTTTTACGATCTGGATATGGAGGTGATGAGTATTCGTCCTATGTCTAAAATGGCTACACCAGAGGATTTAACTTGGCAATGGCCTGAGACTTTTCTAAATATCTATTTGCCCAAAGTTGTGCAATATGGCAATATATCTGAAGCCGAAGTAAAGCAAGCCCTAGAAGAATTTCAAGAACTAAAAATGGATGCCGGTGCAACAATTCTTTGTCCTCAAATGGTAGAAGTTGTTGCTGTAAAAATGTAGATATTTAAAAACTCGGACAGAGAATATTATCGTTTTCAAAACTTCCAATATAACTCACTGAAAGTTCAAATGAATTTTGACCTTGTCTATAGGTAGCAATATCTCCGATGCTTGCATCATAACTAAAGCCAATCAAAACTCCTTCTAATTCGATTCCTGCCATGATGACTATGGCATCTAATTCCAGCGGATTAGACTCTGTTCGAACGGGACGAGCCCATACTCCCAATTGCAAAGCAGTACTGGAAAAATTGTTGAGTGACATTCTTAGGTTGGACCCCGCATTTATTCTTAAATGAGGACCTTGATTGGCCATCAAAATTCTCGGAATTAAATCTATCTTTTCATTAAGCTCCAATCGGGCAGAAAGCTGGAGAGAATATTTTCTAAATAGTCTTTCATCAGATCCTACCTTTTCTTCTTTATCGTAGTAAAATGAAATCCTTGGACTAAAAATATGATGAAGGGCAGCTCCTACGTAAATTGAGGCCTTTTTACTTAATTCTGAGGTAAAGTTCAACCCAACGTTTAAATCACCAAAAGAGAAATTATTTGCTGGCAAGCTTTCTATAGTGGTTCCAACATATTGATCAAGACCATTGAATTGATCTTCAAAATTAAGCCGCTCATAGTTCACATTTCTTTGAGCAATTCCACCTTGTATACCTAAGGATAGAAATTGCTTGGCTTTTAATCCTAGCGCCTTGTGGTATGCTGCAGAAAGTACGATCTGGTTCGTGGAGAAATCTATTCCATTAACCTTGTCGCTGAAAAACAATAGTCCGAAGCCAACGGCATCCTTATTGAACCCTCCAGCTTTCAAATTGAACCGAGTGTCCAAGGCAGTAGAGTAGGTCACAATAGGATCATCAAATACTCCACGCCATTGATCCCTATAATTTGCTGCTATTCGATAGGTGCCTCCAAAGCCCCCAGTTAAAGCAGGATTCAAGTTTATTGGAGAAGCATAAAACTGTGAAAAGTGTCGATCTTGAGCTACAAGATTTATCCCAAACAAGCCTAGAAGTAGTAGTAGCGTATATTTTTTCATGTAATAGTCGCGCTTAGATCGCTCAAAGATAGTTAGAGTATGTGGTTTTATATGGTTTTTTCACCTAATACATTAAGACCCTTTCAAACGAAATACCCCTTAATAACTGGCTTTTACTGCTAGATATTTTAATTTGCAGGCGTTAACACTCAAAAGTAGAAGTCTAAAGTAGAAAATGGCAAAAGCCATTCCATAAATTAAAGATAATTATATATGTTGAAGGCCTTATGTCGAGTAGCCAAAGCACCATTAAGAGCCGAGGCTTCGGATAGATCTGAAATGGTTAGCGAATTGCTGTTTGGTGAGGAGGTTAAACTTTTGGAAAGAAAGGATAATTGGGCAAGGGTTATGTGTGATTGGGATGGTTATGAAGGCTGGGTTGATTTTATTCAACTCATTGAGAAGCTATCTTCGAATCGTGAGACAACTAAAGTCCAATTGCCCATATTAGATTGTTTGCTTGATGGGGAAATCATAAGGTTACCGCTAGGTTCAAAATTGCAAAAGCTTGACGGAAAATACTTGTTCGAACAGCTGACAATAGAACTTAATGAATACATTCCTATTACTTTTGAAAATCCCGCTGAAAAGCTAATTCATACTGCTAAACTGTTTCTAAACACTCCTTATCTCTGGGGAGGAAGATCATGTTTTGGTATAGATTGTTCAGGACTAGTCCAAGTTTGCCATTCTCTAATTAATATTCCTTTAAAAAGGGATGCATCTGAACAGTACTTACAAGGCGAAAAGGTTGAACGAGTAGAGGATGTTTTACCCGGGGATCTAGCTTTTTTCAAAAACAAAAAGGGAAAGATTTCTCATGTGGGAATTTTATGTTCAAATAATCAAATTATCCATGCTTCGTCATGGGTAAGAATCGATCGTTTCGATGAAAAGGGCATATATAATGAGGAAAGAAAGACTTATTCTCATGAGCTTGCTGGAGTGCGTAGAAATATTGTTTAGTTTGTTTAAATGTCTGATTTAATCTTTAGCTTAGCATTTAGACAAAATTTAAAGCTAAAAGTCTTTAATGTTTAGAAATTTAGTTTTCTTTGTTTATCAAGTATGCCCCCCAAAGAATACGTTTCAAGTTTATCGCTGACCTTAATTAATAAACAAAACTTATCTATCTAATGAGTCGAGTATCACTCACTTTTGGCCTTACTTTTCTATTGTTATTATCAATTCAATTTAATTCTTTTGCTCAGGTTAGAAATTGTATTTCTCAAGATCTACATGAGGAAAATATGCTTAATCCTGATTACGCGAAGGCATTTAATGAAAAAGTTCAAAAGGCATATACCTATAAACTTGGGGATGAAAAAGTGCTTTGTCCCAATCCCGTACTCATACCAATAGCGGTGCATTTTCAGGGTATTACAAATCCCGATCTAAATTGTTTGCGCGCATTGGCTCAAAATCAAATTGATATTCTCAATAATGATACGCAGGGGTCAAATGCAGATATATCTAATTGGATAAATAATGATTCCCAAAATTTTCCAGGAGTAAATTACTCAGAAACCTGTTTGGAGTTTTGTATTGCGAATCAAAGTCATCCATCTGGTTATGGACTAATTAATGGAGATCCGGCTGTTACCGTAAACCAAACTACAGGAAGTTTCGATTCCGAGTGGTCGGGGTATTTAAATGTTTGGGTTCGGAATATTGGAGCATTAGGCTTTTCTCCATTAGGAGGAGATGGGGATGGGGATGGTGTGACAATTGATGTGGAGGCTTTTGGTTCAGGAGCAGGTTGCAACGGTGTGGTCCCTGATCCACCATATGACTTAGGTCGTACTTTGACACATGAAGTTGGACATTATTTACTACTTAATCATATTTGGGGAAGTGGTTGTAGTGTGGATGATGGAATAGCAGATACGCCGGATCAGGCAAGCTCTAATTCAGGATGTCCTTCTTCAACAGCATCATCTTGTGGTTCTTTAGATCTTCACATGAAC
>CALGJW010000293.1 GCA_937930025.1 uncultured Saprospiraceae bacterium
GTAAACAAAAAAAATTACAGTCATGGAGAACAAGCATCTCGTACACACAGAAATCGTTAAAGGTTCAAAACGCGTATTTTTTCTAGATCTTAAAAAATCTGAAAACGGCAAGCATTACTTAGTCATCACTCAAAGTCAGAAAAAAGAAGATGGTACCAACGAACGAAAAAATTTAATTGTATTTGAAAATGAAATTGGAAACTTCATGTCGGCTATTTCTCGTTCCATCCTGCATTTCGAACCAGGAGAAAGCAAGCGCACTCCTTTAGTGAAGAAGGAAAAGAATAAGGAATTTCCAAATGCCTACAAAAAATGGTCACAGGCCGAAGAAAAATTATTGACTCAATTTTTCGAGAAAGGAGCCACAATTGATGAACTAAGTGTAACGCTTCAACGTAACCCTGGAGGAATTCAAGAACGTCTAAAAAAACTTGGGCTTATTTCGGAAGAGGCTGTTGCAGCATAGCCTATAAAACGCAGGATGATACAAATATCGTCCTGCGTTTTTATTTTAATTTGCTATAATGTCTCAACTAATCCCACCCTATCCAATTTCTGTTGCCTACCCTTTCTAGGAATCCCACGAAACAAAATATGATCAGGCCATGCCTCTTTATCAATTGAAAATTCTCCACGTTCTAATTGGCGACGCACTTTTTCTTTATTCAATTTTCCATCAGACTCTATTACCAAAAACACTTCCTCATCGGCCAATTCTTCATTGTATTTTCCAACTAAGACCGCCTCCCCTATACCAGGGATTTTTTTTATGGTCGATTCATAAAGTGCCGGATATAAATTAAAATTACGCCGGATAATCATTTCCTTTTTACGTCCAGTTAAAATCAAAATTCCATTTTTATCAAAATGCCCCAAGTCCCCAGTTGCATGCCATTTTGGTTTATCCTGAAGGTGATCATATCGAAGAAACAATTGATTTGAGAACAACATGATTTCTCCATCATCGGCAATCCTAAGATTTATCCCTTCAACAGGAGTTCCTAACGGGTCTCCTTCCGCAGGATAATTAACCTTCTTCCTACCATCCATCGTACATACAACCAGGTTCTCTGTCATACCATAAATGCATGTAATTTTAGTATGCAGCGGAAGGTATTTTATAAGTCGTTCTAAAAATGATTTATGTACCGGTGCCGAACCAAGCATGACATGCGAAATCGATTCTGGAATTGAATTATTATTATCTGCGCAATATTGCATGAGCAAAAGATACTCGGCTGGAGGACCGAACAGCGTTGTTATTTTAAATTTATTAATAAATTCAATTCGCTCTTTGGCCGACGAATCTCCTTTCCATAGTCGTACTCCAATTCCTGCACAGGCTCCTATCAACATAAAATGAGGAAGGTGTGTAGCCAAAATTTGTGCATGATTCGATTTAATTAAATCAACAACTTGCCCAATACTATTGCTCAATCCATGTACACCGTGTAATACACCTTTGGGTTCCGCAGTGGTTCCTGAAGTATAGGTAATCAAATAAGGTCGATCTTTAAGATTTTCAATCAATTCAACCTTCCTATTTTCTTGAGCAGCTAATTGATGAAAATTTATGTCTCTATTTAAAAAAGGAATTTTGGGTCCAGTCAGAATGGTTTTAATTTTTCTATTAACTGGAAAATATAATCCGTTTTTTTTCCAACGAAAATAAAGCACTCTAAGCAAGCTGCTTTTTTGAAGCAAAAGAATCCTAGCGTCTAAGAATACCCAGGCTGGTTTAAACTGATCTAACTTATTGCTGTAATTTTCTCGACCCATCTCAGGATCGATGATAGCCACTTTTGTTTGTAACATCATAGTAGCAAACATAATTTTCACAAAATCAATTCCTGGTTCTGAAGCAATTACAATTTTATCATCAGCTCTCATTCCCGCATCCCAAAGCGCAGCAGCCAGTTGTTTACTCTCGTCTAATAGATTACCAGCAAGGAAATTTCCTTTCTCAGATTGCAGCACGACTTGATTTGGATTCAAGTTGGCAATCTGCTCAATTATTATATTGCTATATAATTTCATTCTAGTAAAGTTAAGGGTACAAATAGAATTACTTCTTTTTATTAATTGGAAATAATTCGCTGATAGGCAAAGCTGGTTTATTTTGAATGATTTTTAGCAATCGAAGCATCTTTTGAAATGGGAAATTTTTCATAATCTCTTGGGTTTTGATTCTTAGGAAGTTTTTATACTCCAAGATAACGGAAGAAAATAGGGCGATTCATCTCGATTTTCGAGAATCGAATAAAATTTAGTCTCGAATAATGAGAATATCGCTCAAGCAGCAAACAATTCAACCCTAACGTTCTAATTTGTACAGGGTCTTTTATTCACATTGTCGTTCGACAATAATAATTGATATAGCTATGAAAAATATTTTCGCCCTGTCCCTATTCCTCATTTCAAGCATTTTCTTATTTGGTCAAGAATTACAACTTTTGGACTCGGAAACGAATGAACCGATCGCCTTTGCAACGATAATTGCAAGTGATCAAATGTTGCTTTCTAACCAAAATGGTCAATTTGATAATAGTAAATTATTGAACTCCACAGACATTATTACTATTCAATACTTGGGCTACGAAGATTTGATTCTTTCTGCAGAAGAGTTAATCAACCTAGAATTGATACTCATGGATCGATCATCTTTTCTGCTTCCAACAATCGAAATTGTGGGGTTGAAAAATAGTATTAAATGTAATTACACCGTTTGCTGTTGCTCCTTCATTAATTGTCAATTAAATAATGTATCGATACCTGTTGAGGACAAAAAATCTAGTTCCATTAACACATCATCGGAAGAACTAGCTTTCAGCGCTTTTCCAAATCCTTTTGTGAATCAAATTTATATACAATTTAAAAATGAAAAAGCACTAAATGGATCCCTTCGAATTATAAGTAGTTTAGGGAATATAATTCGGGAAGAAAAAATTCAAGTGGAACAAGAAAATTATATGTACAGTATTTCACAGTTAGATCATCTAACTGCGGGTAACTACTATTTTCAATATATAGATGGCGAAAAAATAATCTCCAAGAAGCTTATTAGGTTGGACATGAACTAGCTACTGGCAGCATCATTGCCACTCCCAAGCTTCTGTTAAATCGACATTGATCATGGATTGCTTTTTGGTATTCGATTGTTTCAGATATGCTAACTGCCAAGGGGACAATAAAAAATCCGGATTAGAATTGTTTCCAATCTCGGAATTTACCAAAGCCTGTTGCAAAGGAGTCATTGGAATATATTGATACTCAGTTTTAGAAAGATAATATTTTGGATCAGCATCTAATCTAAACTTTCCAATTTCTGATACTTTATTTCCAATGATTTCTTTTGTTTCAACTATTTCATTTTTATTGGAGGAAAAAACATGGCTGACCCCCGCTGATTGCTGACCTTGTTTTATAATTGTCCCATATTCAATTTTCGTAGGGTCGTACTTTACTTGTACCACTTCTTTTCCACCCATAAACCCAGGTTGAGTCTCTACTACTCCATCCATTTTCGCCAACTGCTTTTCACCGGTCCAAAAGCAGTACATAGAAAGGGTGGCATTTTTTAATCCGTTAGTTCTTCCTTCAAATTCTCGTTTTAATAAATTTAAATATTCCGGCACTTGAATTTGACTAAGTGTTAAAGCATCAATCATCGCGGTTACAATTCCCAATTTCGAATAGTTTCCAGAAACTCTTGAAACTATGTCTTTTTTATTCGTATTTACTATTCTTACTACCGGATTATTCCATGAAGGCTCTCCAAACTGTTTTAAAATTTTCGCATCTTCTCCTCCTTTGTTATTATATATCGCAACAGGAATAAATTCTGTTTGTATTGCTTCCACAATAAGCGGGTGGCTTAAAACATCTTGTCCATAATTTTGACAAGTGGAGCATCCTGGGACTTCTTGAAATAGAATGAAGATTGGTTTGTCGGAATTTTCGGCAGATGAAAGTCCAGCAGTTAAATCTCTTTCCCAATTCACTTTTCCCAATTCAATGGGTTGACTCTTGCTGGAGGAAGGATTATTTGCCACTTCTTTATTGTAGACATACGAACTCATCGTAAAAAAACTCAAAGTCAATATTAACAAATAGAATAGGTACTTCATGAAGATTAGATTTATACTTTAACAAGATAAGCCAATAATTTCTTATTCAAAACATTTAAAATCATAATAGACGTCCCTTATACGACTAAATAAAAAAAAGCGCTGATGAAATTCATCAACGCTTACTTGTGGTTTTTTCAAGACGAGCTGTTAAGCTGTGCTTATAGTTGGTTCTTTGGTTGGTTCTTTGGTTGGTTCTTTGGTTATTATTTTATTGACAATGCATTGCTTCCATTCGCAATTTCATCTTTTATTATTGTTCGAAGACTCTGGTATACCACTAGATCAGATTCTTGAATTCCTGTAATCCTAAGTTCAGTTCTTCTATTTTTTTGATGACTTCGATCCGAACATTGAACGCCGTTTTTACATCCATTGGCAAGTTGAGTTTCACCATAACCTTTGGCTACAATTCTAGATTGATCGACACCTCCTTTTTCTAAAATATAATTAACAGCAGCCTGAGCTCTCTTTTCAGACAAACTAAGATTGTATTCATCTCTCCCTCGCGCATCAGTATGAGAACCAAGTTCCATAATGATCCCTGGATGATTTTTCAATACTTGAACTACATTGTTCAATTCTTTTGCTGCGTCTGGTCGAATCTCCCATTTATCTAGATCATAGTAGATATTTTCTACTTGAATAATCTTGTTTAATTGGATTTTATCCATTGCTACTTCAGCCAATAATGCTCCACTGTTTTGGTTGGAATTAATTGCATGATCAACATTCGGTTCTACTTTTCCAATTCCATTAAAACAAAGAATGCATCCTTCGACATCCACAAATGCTTCCATCCGCTTGTTGAAATACCCTTCTTTTCTAACCATTAAAGTATAATGGTTTCCTTTTTCAAGATTTACTTGAAAGTTTGAGTTCGGGTGATTTTCAATCAACATGACTTCTTGATCAGTAGTATTATTATATACTTCGATTCTAGAGCCTAGAATCTCATTTTGATTCAAGTCCATGTTGTCCTCGGAATCCTTTATGGATACATCGAATAAGTAGCCTCCTTCTGTAGGAGTGATAGTTGCTTCATTAGATTGTGCAAATAGCCCGAAGCTGGTGAATACGGCAAACGCCAATAATAAAAAGTTTTTCATTAGGTAATTCGGTTTTCTGACACATCGCTGAATAGAAAAAGCACGTAGCAGAATCTAGCCAATGATGAACATCAAAGGTTATTTCAAAAAATTAATTCAAATGTTAGCAGGGAGGGTCGGGGAGAAAGTTCGATTGGGTAATCTTAAGAGAGGTGTGGCGTATTCATTCAGATATTTTCAAATTTCGGGCCGAAAAAAGAGAATAGAAGAAGTTCTTTGTAAACTAAACGAGATCAATGAAGTACCAATTAGATAAATTACTAATTTTAGCATCAGAACAGTCACATGAAGAAAATTATTGAATATATACGCTCGTTTTGGAAGCTAGATTTTGATCTAAAAATTTATGGTCTTACCGTCCTATCCTTGGTTATTGCCATATTTTTCAACTACAAATATGATTTTGAGGATAGCGTCGTAGATAGTTTTAGAGGACAGTGGATTTCACTTTTTTATTACATCCTATACTACGGAGTGGCTTACTATTATGTCATTTTTCTATATTGGATAGTAGGAAAAAAAATACCTGGCTTAAAAGAACGTTGGTTTTGGGGAACCAGTTTTTTCATCATACTTGTATTCAGCATCAAAGTTTTTTATCCTTGGTATAATGAGCTTGTACCTGACGGACTTTCCGTTCCAAATAGATACTTTCTTCACAAGTGGTTGCGCTCAGCCATTGGAGTAGGCATATTCTTAATTGGAATAGTTGGGTTCTATAAGTTGATCGATCGAGACAAAAGTGATTGGTATGGAATGACGACAAAGGGATTTAATTGGCGACCATATGCCATCATGCTTTTAATCATGTTGCCACTTATAGCTATCGCTGCCACTCAACCGGATTTTTTAAAAGTCTACCCTCGCCTTCGGCTGAATTACTTTAAGGAAAATTACCTGCAATACTTTTTAGGGTACGAGCCTTTTTATCTACTAAACTTTGTCATGCTGGAATGGCTGATAAGAGGAATGATGGTCATTGGATTAGTGCGTTACCTTGGACATCGAGTAGTTCTACCCATGGCAGTGATGTATTGCGTGATTCATTTTGGAAAGCCCTTAGGAGAATGTATCTCTTCTTTTTTCGGAGGATACTTGCTTGGAATTTTTGCGTATTACAGCAGATCAATTTGGGGAGGAATAATGATTCATATGGGGATAGCCTTCCTGATGGATTTGGCCGCCATAATTGCATTCTATCTGATGTAAAAAAGTTAATATTATTTGATTGGAATTTTTGCGTATTACAGCAGATCAATTTGGGGAGGAATAATGATTCATATGGG
>CALGJW010000294.1 GCA_937930025.1 uncultured Saprospiraceae bacterium
ACGGTTACCGCGACAGATGCCAATGGCTGTACAGGAGAATCAACTGTCATGATCGGATTAACAAATACGATGTTAATTGTTGCATCTAATTCAACAAATTCAATATGTACGGCAAATAATGGAACGGCTTCGGCTTCTGCCAGCGGAGGAACAGCCGCATATACCTATGCCTGGAGCAATGGAGACAGTGGAGCAAATATTAGTAATCTAGCTCCTGGTTCCTATACTGTAACCGCGACAGATGCCAATGGCTGTACCGGCGAATCAACTGTCACGGTCGGACAAGATGATACAAACCCAATAGTTGCGTTAATTGTAGCTGATCTATGTATTGATGCTGGTGTACAGGCTGGCCTTGGCGGTGGTACACCTGCTCAAGGAACAGTAGCTGGAGATATGGGAGAATACTCAGGACCTGGGGTTACCGATGATGGAAACGGAATGACTTATAGCTTCAATCCGGCAACTGCTGGCATAGGAGTTCATACGCTTATGTATATGTATACCGACCAGTTTGGTTGTACTAACACCGCAAGCGATATGATGGAAGTTTTTGCTTTACCGACAGCAACCTTCACCGCTCCAGCTCCGGATGTTTGTGTAGAAGATGCAGTCGAAACTGGACTTGGAGGTGGAATGCCAACAGGAGGTGTCTACTCTGGAATAGGCGTAATCGATGATGGAAATGGAATGACTTTTAGTTTTGATCCGACTGCTTCTGCTCCGGCTGGAGGAAATGTATCTGTGACCTATACTTTCACAGATGGAAATGGATGTTCTGCTAGTGCTTCGGATGATATTTATGTCAATCCAATTTGCTGTGAACTCATTGTCGATTGTAGTAACATTTCAGATGAAACTTTGTCTTGTCGTGCAGACCTTCCTCCTGTAGATTTTGACCTACCAATAATAGTAGAATCTTGTGGAAATAGTACCCTTTCCGCATTGACAATTATCCCTGGAAATTCTGGATGTCCCGGAGATGAAGTTTCTATTACCCGAACCTATTTCATACAAGATGAGGATGGTAATATGGATCAATGTATGCAGACTTTTACGGTTGTCAGCAATGTGCTTCCTACCATTACCTGTCCGGCAAACATGACAATAGCATGTGCGAGTGACATTTCGGTAAGTGCTGCGGATGCAATAGTAACCTCGGAGTGTGGAACACCGTCCGTTGCTTTATCAGGACCTATTCAGAATGGTGATGCTGATTGCCCAACAACTACTTACACTTATACCTATACGGTCACAGATCATTGTGGACGTACGGCTTCTTGCGAACAAGAATTTACGATTGAAAATATGGCACCAACGATTTCTTGTCCTGCAGATATGACAGTTGAATGTTTCGCAGACATTGTTGTTAACCCATTGGATGCAACTGTTGTTACCTCTTGTGGCCTTGGATTCAATACAGTCATTACTGGACCGGTTCAAGTTGGACAATCAGATTGCTCCGGAACAACTTATACCTATACTTATACAACGACAGACGACTGCGGAAGAGTTGCAGCCTCTTGCAATCAAGTTTTCACAATTCAAAATAACGGTCCTATTTTAACCTGCCCAGCACCAATTACTGTAGAATGCGCCGAAGTTATTGTTGTAAATCCGTCTGATGTCGGAGTGGTAGTTTCTTGTGGGTCAGGATTTACAGCAGAAGTATTTGGACCGAACGTATATGATGGGACACCAGATTGTCCAGGAGCCAGATATGTTTATCGTTATTTAGTGGAAGATGACTGTGGACGTGTTTCCGTTTGCGAACGAGATATATTTATTGACAATGCTGGACCGACAATTTCGTGTTTGGGAACACAGACGGTCAGTTGTGCGGAAGAAATAATTTTAGACTTAAATGAAGTGACTACTTATAATACAAGTTGCGGGCAGGATGTCGAACTTTCAAGTACAGAACCTGTGCTTATTGGCGGACAAGCAGATTGTAGCGGTGCAGTTTATTTTGTAGAATATACAGTCACTGATCAATGTGGTCGCAGCGCAAGTTGTTCGATCAATTGGCAAATAGAGAATGAAGATCCATTAGTAACTTGTATTCCAGATAGAATGGTCGATTGTACATTTGAATTAAAAAATGAGCAAGAGTTATTGGAAGTAAAAACAGCTTGTGAATTAGGCTATACCGTTAACGTCAATATAACGGAATTCCAACACCGTTGCCCAGGTGCGCAAGCGACTATTGAATACACCATCATTGATGATTGCGGAAGATCTGTGCAGTGCATACAAAACTGGGAATTGATTTCTCCTCCGTTTAGGGTGATCCGTCCAGAAACTGTTCGTGTCGCTTGTATAGAAGATTATATTCCGAATATTGATGATGCGGAGGTGGAAAGTCCATGTGGATTAGATATAGTCAAAAGTGAAATTTTTGGACCATTGTACGATGAAGATGAGCCACTTTGTGCCGGTTCTATTATCAACTATCTCTATTCTTTTTATGATGAATGTGGTCGAATGATTTGTGAAGCTCAAGCGGTCATTATCGATCCTGCAGCTATTTCCAATTGGCCAGAATTTTCCGATCTCAGAGTGGACTGCGATAAAGTTCCTGCTCCAGAAACGTCAGCAATGATTTGTGGAAATTTAATCAGCCTCACAATGACCGAAGTAATCAGAAATATTCCTGGCAAGGATGATTACTTTATCACAAGGACATATACGGGGCAAGATGACTGTGGAGAAACATTTGCTTTCGATCAAGAGATAAGAGTAGATTGCGAAAAACCTTTTGAGAACATAGAAGGAATAAAGAATGATAATTCACGGACGTTAGGAAACATGTTACTTTATCCAAACCCAACTAAAGACTTCTTAAATATAAGTTTGGATTTCCCAGAATTTGAAACTGTGAATACTTTGATCTATTCTTCTTTTGGAGAAACGATGTACAACGAATCGGAAAATGGAAAAGGATTTAAATCCATAAACATTAGTGAATTTAAATCAGGTTTATATCATCTCGTGATTATTGGAAATGAGGAAGTAATTCGAACTGAAAAATTCATTATTCAACAGAAGTAAAATTTAGTGATAAATATTTAGCGGCATCAGTTTCTACATTGGTGCCGCTTTTTTTATGCGGGTCTGCGGGCCAATATTTTTAGATTAGGTAGGAAAAAACAGTGGGGCCTTTCTTAGGTTAATCAATCAATAAGGTTCAAATCCCCAATAGTAACTCCTTATTAGTATCATCCACTAGCCATAAATTCCCCCTAAGAAGGACGGCAATGTTTTCCCCTAAAAAATAAACTTGTACTTCCAACTAATGTCAATAAGTGGGCATCTTTAAGATTAATGTTATAAATTGTTTTCTTTTTCCAAACAAAAACACGCAAAAATGAAAAAGACATTACTCTTAATGTGCTTTCTAACCTCATTTACCTTACTAAACGCCCAAGAAAATTCTGATGTACGAAAAAGCACTGATCGTGCTGAAGAGACCTATTATCACCTGAAAGGCTCTCATTCTTTTAATCTTGGTGTCGGATTTCCAAACTTAGCCAATACTGCATTTAGAGCTGGCCAAAGAGCTGGATTTGAAAATGAAGGAGGTGCTTCTCCAAATTTTACCCTAAAATATGAATATGGCATTTCCGACGTAATTGGAATAGGGGCGCATGTCGGTTACTATACCGCCAAAACTCCTACTTATGTTACCGATATTGTCACAGGAGATATTCTTGATGTGTTAGGTGGCTTTGGATGTGATTTAGGGATTGCATTACCAGGAGTTGAATGTGATACTGTCTATGCTACGGAAGATGGAGAACCCTCGTACGATAGAATTCACGCCACAACACTAGGAGGGAGATTCGCATATCGCAAAGCAAGTTTCTTCGGTATTGAAAAATTAGATGCCTATGGAACCGTAATGCTAGGTTTTAGTTTTTTTAAAACTAAAAGAATTGGCAGCGAATCAGAAAACATTAACGAAAGCAATCTGCCGAATTTTATCTACAATACTAGCGCAGGCCTTCGGTACTTTATAAAACCAAACGTTGGGATTTATGGAGAGTTGGGTTATGGAAGCTTGACTGTTCTAAACCTTGGACTAACGTATAGAATAATGCCAAAAAGAATTTAGAGCCAGCATTTTTTACTAGGAAGGATTGGTAGAATATTCTATAGGTATTCAATTTGCTACTGTTTCACTACGGCAAGCGCCTATATAACTATGGATGGGCTTCATTTGAACGACATTTTATTTAAGTTGCTTTCAATTCAATATTAATGTTGGAGAAAAATATTCTAGTATGAAATTGTATTCCATTTTATTCTTGCTTTTTTCAGTGGTTTTTGTTCACGGACAATCTTTGCCCATTGATTTTGAATCAGACATCCTTACTGCAGATTTCGTTGACTTCGATGGAGGGATCGCTACCGTAATTCCGAATCCGCAATCTGGTGGAATTAATTCTAGCTCAACGGTTGCTCAGATTGTAAGAGATGGTGGAACCATTTGGTCAGGAAGCAAAATACCACTAGCTAGCAATTTGGAGTTCACAACTTTGAATTCAATTTCAATGAAAGTTTTTTCTACTGCGCCAGTAGGGACAGTGGTGAAATTCAAATTAGAAGGGAATGGTACAGCTGAAAGAGATGAAGTAACTACGACCACGAACGAGTGGGAAACCATGATCTGGGATTTTACCGGTGAACCTTCTAGTTTTAATGAGGTCGTTTTTATGTTTGACTTTGGAAATGTCGGCGATGGCTCCGCCAGTTCTACTTTTCTTTTTGACGATGTTGAACAGGTATTTGGTGGAACACAGCTCGATTTGCCAGTAGATTTCGAAAGCTCGACAGTTAATTATACCACCACAGATTTCGGAGGAAATGTTTCCAGCTTAGTCGTTGATCCTGAAGATGCCGGCAATCATGTCGTTCAAGCTATAAAGACCAATGGCGCAGCTACCTGGGCTGGCACAACCATAGGAACACCCGCGGGATTCGCTTCTTTTATTCCTTTGACGTTGACGGATTCTAAAATGACTGTTAGAGTTTGGTCTCCAGAGGCGAATACGCCCATTCGATTGAAAGTAGAAGATTCCAGCGATCCAACGCACACTTGTGAAACAGAAACCAACACATCCGTTGCCGCAGGTTGGGAAACCGTAGAATTTGATTTTACGAATCAGGCACCCGGGACAGAGCTGTTAAGCGTCGGACTAAATATGGGCTGGAAATATAACATGGCTTCTATCTTTTTTGATTTCGGAACAGAGGGTAGTGCGGCTGAAAAAGTTTATTACTTCGATGAGGTTCGTTTTGGAGATTTATCTTCTAGTGTGAAAAATGATTTTTACGCAGAGCTAGGAACTGTTTTTCCTAATCCTACCAATCGGGAATGGACAATATCTCTAGAACATAAAGAAATTGTAAATCTTCAAATATTTAATCAAGTTGGCCAACTTCTTTTTTCTGCGAATCCCAATTCAAAAGTGGTGAATGTGGACGCTTCTTCATTTTCTTCTGGGAGGTATCTGGCAAGAATTTCAACTGCAACTGAAGTTGGTAGTTTGAAGCTTTTGAAAAACTAGCGAACGCAAAAGTATTCTTAGAAGTTAATATTGTCATAGATAAATAAAAGACTTCACCTTTAACCTTGATTCATACTTCACGGCAACTCCAAAGAAGAATTACTCAGCTATTGAGTGTTTATTTATGATTTTCCATACATTGGCTTTTGTTATTAGGTTTATTCTATCCAATTTTAATTTATGGCCAATATTTTACCTGCCAAAACAGAAAATGATTTTATACTTATTGCAGATCTTGCAAAGATAATTTGGACTGATCATTACACTCCCATTATAGGAAGTCAGCAGGTAACTTATATGCTTAATAAATTTCAGTCAGCCTCGGTTGTAGCCGATCAGGTAAAAAATGGAT
>CALGJW010000295.1 GCA_937930025.1 uncultured Saprospiraceae bacterium
GTTTGTTCCTGCTTTAAGCCAATACTCATCACTATTTCGAAATTTAAAGAACCCTTTCGATGCTTCTAGCCTCCCTTTTGATCTAAAATCATCTCCTTCTTTATCTGATGGTACTACGATAAAGTTGCCTTGCTTATTCGAAATAGAAACGAGCTCTCCTTTTTCTAAATCATTATTTAATGCAATACTATCTCCTTTATGTAGTACTGCAGAGTATGACCATTTTCCAATTTGGTTTGGGGTAAAACGAACTTGCCATGTCGCGCCTGATGTTGCACTCGTTTCAGAACTATTGCCATCAGCAGCGTAAAAACCACGTAAGGTTTGTTGCGTTTCTTCGTGTTTAAATTCAACACTTAACCTATGCGTTAAAAATGGATTTTCAGTAGCTGTTTCTGATGTTTCTGGACCTTCGAAAGAAAGTGTTAGGGTGTGCCATTGCGAAAATACCTGGCTACTGTCAATTGTTTGGGTTAATGGTTCGGGAGTTCCTTCTGGTAATTCTAAACGTTCGATTGTTGTAAGTTCTGGTTCTCCGCCACGTTTTCCACATCCTGAAGCAGTATACACATAGTTTCCAATTACAGCGAAACCGGTGCCATGTCTTCCTTCATTAAGGGAAGGCCATTTGCTCCATTTACGAGTTGCAGTATCATAAGCTTCCACTTCATTATGCGCCGCTATTTGCGCTATACTTTCACCGCCTCCAATGACGATAGTATTATTCCAAGTAAATGCAAAATTTCCGGCACGAGCTGTCGGAATTGCTAGGTCGTTTGTAACGGGTTCCCATTTTTCAGTAGAAAAATTATATACATTGCCATGAGCAACGGTTAGTGCCAGATCTTGGTTCGTCTTTTTTGAAGTAGTTCTCCCAGCAAAAGCGTACAGTTTATCATTGTTTACAACTGCTTGAAAATGATCACGAGCACTTGGGGCGTCTTCCAGTACTTTCCATTCACCAGTTGCAGGGTCGTATTCATCAAACCAGGGTTTGTAACCATTCATATGACCCTTGGTAATTCCGCCAACTAAATATATTTTATTGTTATAAACGATAGTGCCCGCACCACCACGTCGTCTATGTTCGGGAATAGGATGGCTATAGACGTACTCATCGCGTTCCGGATAATAGATAATTACTTTTTCTACAGGCTTTTCATTGGGCCATTTCCCGGTCATCGCGCCGATAATATATATGGCATCACCGTAAGCCACTGGTTGAAAATGATGTAATTCTATTGGAGTAGGGGATTTGGAGACCCACGTATTTGTATTAACGTCAAATTCTGATGTAGGGTTAATTCTGCGCCCACCCATGAGATATAATTTTGATTTATAGGCAACAAATCCAGCTTCATGTCTGGCCGTGGGTTGCTCGATAGTCGTCATTGTTTCCCATTGCCAGTTATCTGGAGTTTCTTTTTTGCAACCTATTAAAAAGAAAAACAATATTATAGGAAAGCATATGAATCTACTATATCGTGTCATAAGCGGAGTGTATTATCGATTATTTAGTTCGGTTATCATCAATCGAAGATGAACTTATTTATCTAATAATGTGGCTAAAGAAAGCTAGTGTTAACGCTTTATAAACTGCAAGAAATCGTCGTTCTTAACGGCAATAATGAATTCAGAGTTATTTATAGTGATAGATGCTAAGTCTTTCACATCACCTCGAATAAATAAATCACATTCGTTATTGGCTATAGCCCTAAAATTTCCGTTGCCATCACCTTTTAAATACGTTCCCATGCCTGAGTCATTTCTTGGAGTTTCAATCTCAGAAGAGTATAAGTTCCCTCCAATAAGAATGTCTTTAAAACCATCTTTATCAATATCATCGCTGATAATTTTATTTACTGACGAAAATTGAGCTTCATTCGGTAGTTCAATGCGTTTGAATTTTCCATCACCCAAATTTTGAAGGTAACTGCTCGCAAAAGTTTGCGCTTTATAGTGAATTTCTGCGTTTTCTAATTCTTCTTTTCCATAGACCTCAGTAACATCAGCTTCGGCGAATGACCCGTAATTTTGAAATTTGTTTTTTAGCGATGGAATTTGTTGCGATGAGCACGACTTTCCTCTTACTGGAAATAATTTTCCGAAGTTGTAATAGCTTAAAACAATATCTTTTCTAGCATTATTATCAAAATCATCAGCATATACTTCAAAAGGTTCTTCTGCAGTAGCTTGGTATTTATAATTTAACCCAAGATTACCTACCACATAATCCATATCGCCGTCATTGTCAAAATCGTCTTGCGTAAGGCTAGACCACCATCCATTGGTGTTTTCTAAGCCTGTGGCGGCAGTTGCATTTTCAAAGCTGCCGTTGATATTGCTGTAAAATAGAATAGGTGTCCATTCACCCACAATGACGAGGTCTAAAGTGCCATCGCCATTGAAGTCACTCCAGTTGGCATCTGTTATCATTCCCAGATTTTCAAAGTCGGGAGCAACTTGGGCGGTAACATCTTTAAAAGTACCCTTATCATTATTAAGGAGATAACTTTTTGTTGGCCAAGGATATTGACCAGGTAAAAGTCTTCCACCTACAAATAAATCAAGGTCTCCGTCACTATCATAATCCCCTGCTATTGCTCTAGACCCACTGGCTTCAATAATGGGAAGACTATTTTCGTTCTTTACAAATTGCCCTTTACCATTGTTTATATAAAGACGGTCTTGAAACCTTTCAGTATCATTGGTTTTTTCATTGCCACCACTTACTACATATAAATCTTGATCTCCATCTTTGTCTGCATCAAAGAACAGAGCGCTCATGTCTTCTTTGTTTTTATCGACTTCCCAAATTTCTGTATTTGTTTTTTGAAATTTCCCATCAGCATTTTGAACGAATAGGGCGCCAGCTTGTTCAGATGCCCCACCAACGTAAAAGTCATCTAGGCCATCGCCGTTTACATCTGCTACAGCTATTCCAGGTCCCAACATCGAGGTTTGGTGTGGTAACAGGGGCTCTAAGGCATAATCGTAATAGTTGTTTTCTGTATGCCGATAGTTCAATCCTATTGAATCTAAATTCACAGTTTTGAAAATAAATTTGTTTATAGATGCTGCTGTATTCGCGGGTTTGGCCGAGGAGAAGTCAATTTTTAAATTTTGGTTCACCTTCACAGCATCTACTATTGAAACATATCCGTTTGGCCAAACAACTTTTACCCAATCAACCTGCTTTTTATTTCCTAAGCCAAAGTGTAGACGAGGAGAAACTGAAGATTGAAACCCTCTGGTTAAGGTTAATTCGTTTACTTGTTCTTCTTCTCCAGCTCGTACATATACTTTAGCTCCTATGCCTTTACTATTGTCTTTTGGGCCTACTAGAGTAACCTGTAAATGTGTATTGTTATCAATATTATTATTTCTATAAACAGAAGCTTCTTGGTCGATATTGTTGAATACAAAATCTAAATCGCCATCATTATCTAAATCGGCGTATGTGGCTCCATTTGAAAAGGTTTTTTCTTCCCAGCCCCAGGCCGAAACCATATTCTTGAAGGTATGGTTTTTGGTGTTTTTATAAATATAATTTGAAACTTTTTCAGACGGAATTTGCTCAATTTCTTCAGCCGATAGTTGAACGCCACCAAAATGATTTCTTGATTTGAGTTGCAAAAAATAATCACGATTATTGATATCTCTTCTTGTGCCGTTGGATATGGTAATGTCTTTCCAACCATCATTATCCATATCTGCAAATAGGATAGACCAGCTCCAATCTGTAGTAGATATGCCCGCCATTCTTGATACTTCGCTAAAAATTGGGTTTCCGATGCTGTCAGTACCTCTGTTTAATTGAAGGCTATTTTGCATGTATTGATAGTTTAAACCGGCATCTACCATTTTAGTGAACCCTAGGGGGTTCATGCTAGCCATGTTTGCTTTAGATCTTTTGTTGTCTTCAGGAGTCATATCTACTTGAGCAATATCAAGAAGATTGTCATTGTTGTAGTCTGCTACATCTGCACCCATACCGTATTGCGAAGTATGATTTACAGCTTCTTTCGCGATTTCTTCAAAAGTTCCATCCTGTTTATTGAGGTAAAGGTAATCGGCTGAATCAAAATCATTTGATACGTAAATATCTTTCCATCCGTCATTGTTAAAATCACCAGCAGTGGCGCTTAATGAGAGTCCGAAATTTAAAACTCCAGATGCAACCGTTACATTGGTAAATGTGCCATCGCCATTGTTGCGATACAATATATCAGATTCTTCTAGCTTCGGGTTTTTTGACTTATGCTGGTATAGTTCTACTGGACTTTTGAACGATGTAGGCGGATAGTTTGCTAAGTATAAATCTAAATCTCCGTCATTGTCATAATCGAAGAAAGTACTTTGAGTGGTATGACCATTATCGGCTATGCCGTAAACACTTGCTTTTTCTGTAAAAGTTTCGTCGCCATTGTTAATATAAAGCAGATTTTTTCTGTCTTCCGTTTTGCCAGATACGCTTACATATATATCAAGGAAACCATCGTTATTGATATCTACCATAGTGGTTCCTGTAAACCATCGATTATCTCCACCTATATGAGCAGTCTCAGTAATATCTTGAAATTCAAAATTTCCTTTATTCAAGTATAAAGTATTTGATTTCATGTTGGCAGTAAAAAACAAATCAATAAGGCCATCATTATTAATATCACCTGCAGAGACACCTCCACCCATATACATGTAGGGGTATGTGAAGTAATTTAGGCTATCTGTTTCCACGATATTATTTGAAAATGAGATACCTGTATGTTCTGAAGAAAGTAAACTAAACTGTTTCTGGTTTTGTTCTTTACAAGAAAGGGATAGAAGCAAAAAAACAGCGATGACACATATGTTTTTCATAAGATAAAGGTATATAAAAAAGGAGCTCTCGAATCTAATCAAAAGCCCCCTTTTCAAACTAACTCAAAACTAACTTCTTAGTATCCTGGGTTCTGTACAAGATTAGGATTAGCACTTAACTGAGCACTTGGTATTGGATAAATTTGACGATCGGCAGGCATCGTTAAACCATAGTTGTCTTGGATGAATTTAACTGCTTCTCCAGATCTTCTGATGACACCCCAAAGAGAGAATTCACCCGCTAACTCAAGTCTATATTCCTTAAGTATCGCATCCATTGTTACTGTTTCTACAGGAGCTGTACCGCCCCAAGCTCTATTTCTTACTCTATCAAAAGCGGCCTGTGCTTTAGCAACCTGGCCATCTTTTAATGCAGCTTCGGCTAAACTTAGAAGAGCACCACCATAACGCATCCAGATATGACCTTGGCCACCAAAAAGGACAGGTTTACCCCAACCCTCAATATTAGGGTCTCTCCAAGATTTAATGGCCCAATACCCTGATCTTGTTTCTGGAGAGCCACCAGTCCACGGCTCTTCAACCGTACCTATAGTATTAATATCTACGCCATCGTAATCTATAATATTGATTGCTGGATCCGGGTGCTCATCACCTGGGGCTATCACCGTTGCAGCTCTTCTTGTATCACCATCTTCAAAAGCCTCATATAATTCTTTTGATGGAATACCTTGAAATCCACCTCCACCAGTAATATCTGTTGGCATTGCAAAT
>CALGJW010000296.1 GCA_937930025.1 uncultured Saprospiraceae bacterium
ATACATCATGATCGGTACATTCCACGGAGCAATTGCCCCTACTACGCCTATTGGCTCTCTTTTGGTGTATGCGAAATGAGGCCCACCGCTTAAAGAAACATCGAGGGTATTGCCTTCAATTTTAGTAGCATAGCCTGCATAGTAGCGAAAACAATTGACGGCTGCACTTACTTCTTTTTTTGCATCTACCAATAATTTCCCATGCTCTAATACTAATAATTGGGCTAAATTTGCTGTATTTTTTTCGATAATATCGGCATAGTCTAATAATAATTTTTCTCGTTTATTGGGTAATAATTTTGACCATGCACCTTTTTCTAATGCGGTATATGCAGCTTGTACTGCTTTATTAACTGCTTTGTCGTTGGCTATTGCTTGATAGGCGATTGTTTCTTCCGTTGCAGGGTTTACTACTGGAAGGGTCGCTGTTTCAGTGTTCTTTTCAAATTTCCCATTGATGAAACAAGTCTTTTTTTTATTTTTTAAAAAGGTCGTAACTTCGGGTAGTATCTGTTTTGTCATTTAGTCTGTTTCAATGTTGAATTTTGAATGTAGCGTAATTTAAGAGGACGAAAATGTTTGTCTTTTCCGCATTTTTTTTGGTAGATCCCCATTCAAAATTCAAAATTTTTCATTCAAAATTAAAAATTACTCTCTCCAAATCGTTTCTTTAGCATAGGCAGTAGGACGGTCAGGTAAAGTCACATTATTATTTTTTTCATACTGTTCCCAATCTTTGATTAGTTCTTGCATAATCTCGGGATGCGTTTTTGCCAAATCCTGCTGTTGGGTAATATCTTTAGATAGGTCGTATAATTCCCATGCACCACTGGCATAAGGTTTTTCCATCCATTCTGCTTTCCATTTTCCTTTTCGGACACCTCTACGACCGTATAATTCCCAAGCATGCGCTTTATCTTTTGGATGAACCGTCTCCCTTTTCCCAGTCAACCACGGTAGCATAGACGTACCATCCATTGGAAGTATTTTTCGGCCTTTATAATCCGTTTGTGGATGATTGACAGAAGCTAGTTCTAAAAAAGTAGGTGCTAAATCTTGAACAGATATAAATTGATCCGTAATTGTATTTGCTGTTAACGCACCTTTTGGATAACGGATCATAGCAGGAGCTCGAATACCCCCTTCTGTAGCAAAGGCTTTATACCATTTGAAGGGGAGAGAACTGACTTGTGCCCAACCTACTCCTTGTTCTACATAAGAATTTAAGCGGCCCATATTCGCTAGACTAACATCAAAAGTAGTATCTACCCATTCTCCTGTACCCATATATCCCATGATTGTATTGCCTTCTGCGCCGTTATCCGCCATGAATAAGATGAGGGTATTATCATATTCGCCAATGTCTTTTAAGTGTTGTAAGACCCTGCCTGTGTGGTGGTCTAACCGTTCAATCATGGCTGCATAAATCTCCATCGCCTTGCTGGATTTTTGCTGTTCTTCTTTGCTTAATTTTGACCATAGCTGAACATTGGGGCTTAAAGGAGGCAGTTCGGTATTGGCGGGAATCACCCCTGCTTTTTTACCATTTTCTAATCTACTAATTGCTAGTTTTTCATAGCCTTCATCATACTTTCCTTTGTATAAATCAATATAGTCATCAGGTACTTGTAGAGGCCAATGCGGCGCAGTATAAGTCAAAAAATGAAAAAAGGGTTTATCTTGTTGGAGGCTTTCATCAATATACTCAATCGCCTTATCCGCATAGTTTTTACTCGAATAAAAGTCTCTAGGAAGTGTTTCTACAAAACTACTATCTTGTACATAAGGAGAAATAGGAATCATCGGCAAAAAAGGTTGCCGATCATAAAAATGTCCGCCTCCTCCTGGCATCAAACAGAAAGAACGGGTAAATCCTCTATTAAAAGGCCATTGTTCTTTTTTTTGAGGAGAACCCTGGTGCCACTTGCCTGCAATTGAAGTGTGGTACCCTGCATCTTGTAATAACCTTGGAAAAGTCACTACATCAAAATTTAAATACCCTTCATACCCTCTCAATCCTAATTGATTATCGGCCCAATCATCCATCATGGTACCATAGCCGTTCTTGTGTGCATCTACTCCTGTTAATAACATTCCACGAGTAGGAGAACAAGTTGGGCCTGTACAAAACGAAGTTAGACGAATACTTTCTTTTGCTAAATCATCAATATTGGGTGTTCTGATTTCGCTACCGTAACATCCTAAATCCGTAAAGCCTAAATCATCGGCGACGATTACTAAAATATTGGGGGAGGTAACTTTAGGGCTACTTTTTTCTGTAGGTTGGCACGAGAAAAGTAAACCAAATAATATGAAACTTGTAAAGAATCGGAGCATATAGAGGGATTGAAGATTAAATCATCTCGTCTTTAGCCATTGGTCTTTAGTCTTTGGTACGCCATCGCTTGGTTTTAGGAATTAAGTAATGACTTTCTTTACACTCGGCAAAAAACAAGGACTGTAATAAAATATTTATCCAAAGATCAAGTCTTTGCAGGCACTTACTAAAGAGAAAAGACTAATGGCTAAAGTCCAGATCATGTGGTGG
>CALGJW010000297.1 GCA_937930025.1 uncultured Saprospiraceae bacterium
ACTCCACTTGCTCCTGCATGGATTAACAATTTTTCCTTGGCTTGAAAATTCGACAGATCCACTAAGGCTTGATAGGCAGTAAGAAAAACCTCGGGAATGGCTGCTGCATCTTCAAAAGACAAATTCTTAGGAATGGCCATCGCCAAATCTTCATGAATACCAACGTATTGAGCGTATCCGCCTCCTGCTAATAAACCCATTACTCGATCTCCCACTTTCCATCGACCTACCTCTGATCCGACTTCAGATACAACTCCTGCCATTTCCAGGCCTAGAATTTCGCTAGCTCCAGGAGGTGGTGGATATTTCCCCATACGTTGCAAGGTGTCCGCTCTATTAAGCGCTGTGGTTTTCACCTCCACTAATATTTCTTTGGCTGTTATGTTTGGTTTAGGATGTTCACCTATATAAAGGTTCGATGAATCCCCATGGGCTTTAAGTAATATTGCCTTCATTGTATGTCTTTTATTTTCAACTTGCTCATTTGCAACTCCTTACCGAACAACACTTAATAAAAACATCTTTTAGATGGAATCGCAATTAACATAGTCATGAAGCGCAAATCTACGTTGAATTTTTTCTTCTTTATACTCTTATTTTTAGCTTGTCAAATTCAATGCTTGGCTCAAGTTAAATTGACCGATGTGTATTCATTGGATAGCTCGAATGAAATTACATTTAGAAATTGAAAAAAGGAAAGGTTGTTATTGCCCGAGTAGGTTTCAGAAAATTTAAAAGTCCGATTAGACTAGAAGGAATATTGATACCCCAAAGTATTCGTATTCGAATATTCCGAATAGCCTAAAATATGTGCACTGAATCCCGCTTTCAAACTTATCGCATGCTTTTCATTGAAGGAATAGTTGAAAACTGGAGAAACTGACACGAACCAGGGTATCGAAGCATTTTGATTAATATCCAATTTAACGCCGGTCAAACCATCTATAGCAATATCAAATTTATCTTTATCCCTAAGCATCCAACGGACTCCCGTACCTATTCCTACTTGATGGATCTTCTCTTCAGAAACTATTGGAGCTATCTTCAAACAATACCTACATACGCAATAAACCTCCGTTGATCGTAAATTATAATCCACTTGCGCTAATAAAAATAATTTCTCCTTAAGTTTTTTACCAAAGTTGATTCTAAGGTTCTTCCTTTTTCCTGATAACACAGCACTATAATAACTACTCGGCGAATCACCGTTTCTAGTGTCAGGCGAAAATTCATTGTTTATCAAAAAAGATACTCCTCCATCTATAGAAAGAAATGAAGTTTTTGAAATCACAGTTTCTTCTTGAGCCTGAAGTCCAAATGAAAGGGAAATGAAAATTAGAGAAAGTAAGGAGTTTCGCATGGCTGTTTTTATCAATTTTAGAGGAGTAGATTAAAAAGAGAATTGATAGCCTAATGTGTTAATAATGGAATGTTCTGTATAGCCCACTAGATGAGAACTGAAACCGGCAATCAAACTTAGTGCATGTCTGGGATGAGGCGAATAAATAAAAGCCGGAGAAACAGAAACGAACCAAGGGATTGAGGCATTTTGATTAATATCCAACTTCACGCCTGTTAACCCATCAACTGCAAAATCAAATTTTTCTTTGTCGAATAGCATCCAGCGAACACCTGTTGCAATACCGATTTGATGGATCTTCGCTTCTGTAAATACTGAAATTTTATCACAGCCCAAACAAAGGCATTCAAAGTTTCCAACATGTGAGTTATAATCAAATTGAGTTAGCCAATAAAGTTTTTTGTTTAGTTGACGTCCGAAATCTAGTTGAACATTCTGCTTTCTTTTTGAATATACCGCGCCATAATAGGAAGAAGGTCTTATTTCGTTTCTAGTGTTAGGCGAAAAATCACTTCTTATGATGTGGGAAACCCCGGAGTGTAATGACAAAAAGTTTGTCTTCTTCAATTCCATTGTCTCTTGCCCATTTAGAACTAAAGAAGCGGAGATCAAAGCAAGTACTAGAAATAATTGACGCATATTCAGATCTTTGTCTCTGTAACGCAAAGCAGCACAAATGGGTTGCCTAGCGAAAACTTAAGGTAGTTAACTCAATCTTCGTATCAATTCTTCATAGACGCGCTCTGCGCTCCCAATGGCTCCTTCCATGTACCCAGGAAATTGGACCGCTGTTTCCGATCCAGCTAATAGTAGTTTGCCATCGAAATAACTCTTTTGAAAAACAGCATGCCCATTATTCTGATGTGGCAATATTGGCTGTTCATATTCCGCAAAGGTCAACGCCTCTTTTGCCCAAACTTTTTCCTCATAAGAAATAAAATCTTCAACAGCCTGACCATAATATTTTTTCAACTGTTCTAAGACTTTTGCCAAACGCTGTTCTTTCGTTGCGATATGATAGGCGCCGTTCAGAAATCCTTTCAGCGCAAAGTATTTATTTTCGTAATCATTGTGCTCGTACATTTCTGGAATGGGTCCAACATTTGAAAAAATAGTGGCACTCTTTCCAAGTGTTTTCCAAAAAGGTTTTTCAAACCTTAAAGCCACTTTGATCGAATCTCCCATCCAAGTATGCGTTTGATTGGCGACTTGCAAAAATAGGTCAGGTAAAGCAGGAGAAAAGGATATTGTTTTTACAAGCAAATAAGGTGGCAAAGTACTAATGACTACATCTGCGTTGTAATTAATTTTATTTGTATTGATCTCCAATTTTTCCCCTACCTGAACTATTGACTTTACGACTGTTTCTAAGGCAATATTTTCTGGAGAAATTGATTGAGCTAGTTTGTTTATTAATCGACTAGTTCCACCTGCTATGCGAAAACTGGGGTCCTCGTTCGGAGGCAATTTCACGAGTTGTGGCGGACTGGTTGAGATAGGTTCATAAATTGCCGTATCTCCTAAACGCTGTACAAATTTTTCAATGCTCAGATCTGACAATAACTGATTCAATTTATAATGTTTTGCTCCGAACCATGTCGCACCTAATTCAATTGGTGCCGCTTTATCCTTCGTTGTGGTTTGTATTCTACCTCCTAATCTATTTCGACCTTCAATTAGGCCTGCTTTTATTCCCGATTGTTTTAAGCGGTATGCTAGATATAAGCCAGAAAGTCCGGCCCCGATAATTATCACTTTTTCTTCGATCATTTAATTCAGTTGAGTTCGTAAATATAGCGGTATAACCCAATTTACTGGATTGTTGTTTTGTGGAGAACTTCTTGATTTAATTGGTGAAATTAATTTAACAATGGGTTACTTTTACCTAGTAATACGCATTAAGGAGTGTAATACCAATTGATATCAGAATTGCCGCATATATTCTCAGTAATTTGATCTCATCCTTCGTTGAAAAGCCTCGATGTAATAAAGACTATATCTGCGTTTTTTGGCCTCGACTGAAATCAAATTCTTTGAGAATCTTATACGGTATCCTAAATATAAATTGGTACAACTCCACAACCCTAGACCATGAAAACAATTCCACTAATTGGAACTCCCAAGTTTCAATCTGTTCGTAAAGGAACAATAAAGGCAAGTGCTGCCATTATATCTCTACCCGAATACATCTTGTACAAAAAAAGAGATATTGCTTTTCAATCAAATGGAACCTACAATTCTGTCGGTTTCTCATCCATTGAGTCAGTTAAAAAACACGGAGATAAAAGTATGATTACATCTTCGAAGAGTGATTTACTTGAAACGCCATTCCCTTTTTCCTATTGGGAGAAGGTAGCTGAAGATTTTGGTTTTTTTGAAGTTTCCAGCGATCGAGTGATCAACAAACTATTTCGCACAAAACAGTAGTAAAAAAACAAAGCGAGGTCCGAAAACCTCGCCAATGACTTTGTAATAGCTTCTTTTGACAGAAACTTAAACAATACCACTCCACGAAGCATTGTTTTTACACAAATAGAAAAACAAAGATAGTAAATTGTTAGAACTTTTGATTTGAACTAACAATTTTGTTTTAAAAATTATTTTGAAAAGAAAAACTGACGAAATTATACTGGAGCCAATTTTATTACCAATCCATCCAATTCGTCTTTAAGTTTAAGCTGACAACCTAATCTTGAATTGTCTTCTACAAAAAAGGCTTGATCCAACATATCTTCTTCATCTTCGGTGGCTTTATTTAGCTCATGGTCAGTTTGAATATAACAATGGCAAGTAGAACAAAGTGCCATTCCTCCGCAGGTACCTTCCACTGGTAAATCATAAGCCTTACAGAGCTCCATGATGTTCATGTTCATATCGGTGGGAGCCTCTAACTCATGCGATTGATCTTCGCGATCAATAACCGTAATTTTTATCATGCCTTCACTCATGCATTTTCCTTTTCAAATCCTGTTACTCCAGTAACTGTGGTATACTTAAAAGATAATTTCTTATCGGGGTAAATATGTTTAAAAGCAGATTGAACCATTAAAGTTCCTTCGTGGAAACCACAAAGAATAAGTTTTAACTTCCCTGGGTAAGTGTTGATATCACCAATGGCATAAATGCCTTCGACGCTGGTACTATAATCCAGTGTATTTACTTCTATCGCATTTTTATTGATATTCAATCCCCACTCCCCTATTGGGCCGAGCTTCGGAGAAAGGCCAAACAACGGAATAAAATGATCGGTGTTAATATTTGCAACGCCCTCTGTTTTATGCTTAATACTTACAGTTTCTATTTTTCCTTCCCCACCTAATCCTACAACTTGGGCTTCGGTAACTAAGTTTATCTTTCCTTTTTCAGCCAACTCCATCACTTTTTCAACAGAATCTAAAGCACCTCGAAACTCCGTCCTTCGATGAACCAAAGTCAATTCTTCTACGAGGTCTGCAAGGAATATGGTCCAATCCAAAGCGGAATCTCCTCCACCGGCAATCACCACTTTTTTTCCTCTATAAAATTCAGGATCCTTAATGATGTATTCAACTCCTTTGTCTTCGTAGTCGGTGATATTTTCAATAGGTGGTTTGCGCGGTTCAAAACAACCTAAGCCACCCGCAATCGCAATTACCTTTGCTTTTATCTTAGTTCCTCTATTGGTAGTGAGAATAAATTCACCAGCTTCATTTTTTTCGATCACCTCTGCTCTTTCACCTAAAGTAAATTGAGGATCAAATGGTTTAATCTGTTCCATCAAGTGATCAACCAATTCTCCCGCCAAGACAGATGGATATCCTGGGATATCGTAGATCGGTTTTTTGGGATAGATTTCGGTTAGCTGCCCACCGGGTTGAGGTAATGCATCTATTAAATGACATTTCAGCTTTAATAATCCTGCTTCAAACACCGTAAATAAACCAACTGGTCCGGCGCCAATAATAAGTATATCCGTTTCTTTCATTTCTAATATTAAGCCGCAAATATAATTGTTTGTTACCCTTATCAACGGCCTTGACCCTAGAAAGTTCTACCGTTATCACGGCATTATTGGTATCCGTCCTTTCTACTATTAAAAAGTCAAGGCAATCTTTATTCTCCTGTAAATTTCGCCGGACGCCGTTCTATGAAGGCAGTAGCCCCTTCTTTAAAATCAGCCGTATTGGTGATCTCGCCAAAGGTTTGCCATTCGAAATCAAATCCATTGCGCTGTTTATCAAAGTAGGTATTAATCCCTTCAATACATTTAGCCACGGCTAAGGGGCCTTTGACACTTATCTTTTCAATGATTTCAGCGGCCTTGGCAACTTCTTCCCCAGGAGCCACTAAGTGATTCACCAATCCTAAGCGATGCGCTTCTTCAGCTCCAATCATATCACCCGTGAGCAACAACTCCATCGCTTTACCTTTGCCAATCAGTTGAATCAATCTCTGCGTGCCACCATATCCGGGAATGATGCCCAAGTTCACTTCTGGCTGTCCAAAACGGGATTTGTCGGATGCCACACGCATATGACAGGCCATGGTCAATTCACAGCCACCTCCTAAGGCGAATCCATTAATGGCGGCAATCACTGGGACCTTCATTCTTTCAATAAGGAAAAAGATATCTTGTCCTCTCTTTGAAAGTTGGGCTCCGTCTTCTCCCTTCAGTGCTAAAAATTCTTTGATATCTGCCCCTGCAACAAAGGCTTTTTCACCAGCTCCAGTAATAATGACTCCTTTCAAGTTCTGGTAGGACTTAAATCCTTCGGAGAAAAAATGACCTAATTCTGTGAAGACTTGTTGGTTCAAGGCATTAAGGGCCTTCGGACGATTGATGGTAAGGGTGATGATTCCCTCTTCGTTATTAATCAAAAGATCTTGATAGGTCATAATTTTGAATTATTCTGGATTTTGATAAAAATGTTGTAGTTAAATATCTGATATATTTTGTGCGAAACTAAGGCTTTTCAATAGAATAATTATTATGAGATAATGCCAAATTCGAAATTGAAGAATTTGACAAACCGACATTATTTTAACCGAATAAACGATTTAATTCGATTCACTCCTTGAAGCAATAAATCATTTATGTCTTGAGAAACCCGAAAGTAAATTAAGATTGGGAAATAGATAGCAATCACTATAATCGATCGAATAATAATATCTAAGATGGGTTTATCGCCAGAGGTGTATTGAATGCTTATTAAATAGCTCATAGCGGCCAATGCTATTAGAACGAGTATTTTCATACTAAAAGGTTGAATCCCAAATTTCCGGTAAATGAATATAAATTTCATGAAATTATAGATGGCCAATGAAATTAATGTGGCCAATGCTGCGCCTACAATTCCCATATTAGGAATGAGGATCAAATTGAATAATATGTTCAAACCTCCCATAAAAAGCACTGCATACATGCCAAATCTATAATGCTTAGAGTAAGCGATGATTTGATTATTGACACTGGTCATGAGGTCAAAAACTTTTGCGATACCAATGAGTAAAACGATCATAAATCCGTCTGTTAGTTCTTCAGATTTTGGCATGATCTGGAATAGATCTTCAACAGAGGCGACTACCGCCACCAAGAAAAAGAGACCGACAAAAGTTAAATTAAGCGATGCTTTGGTATAGATATTAGCGACTTCATCAATTCTATCTTCTTTTAATGCCTTAGCGATAATTGGACTTGATATTTGCATAAGTGCCAAGCCCGGAATCATGATGGCATTGCCGATGAAGGCAGCTATGGCATAGACTCCATTGCTTTTGAAATCAATCAAGGTGGGCACCATGATGCCATCGATTTTTAGCGCAAGTAAACTGCCTAACTGAGCTAAAAAGCCAAAGAGGGCAAAATTTCCAATGCGCCCTAAACGCTCTTTGTTTAAAAAAGAAAAATCAATTTTCCAATCAAAACTCTTCAGATGAAATAAGTAAAAAACTAAGGCAAAGAAGACAAAGACATAATTCAGTACCAAGCCGTTGACCAAAGTCTGAAGATTAATGACTTCTTTAATGACAAGAAGAAATAATACAGGTAAGGTGATTTTTACAAAATTTTGGACGATCGCCGGTACTACAATACGATGGTTGGTTACACTGTAAGCGGTAAACACATTAAAGTAGGACATTAGAATGGCGATAGGAATAAGATAAGGCAAAAACTGGTGAAAGAGCGGAGATTTATCCGAAAAAAACTGAAAGATCTGTTCTTGGCCAATCCAGCTTACCAGGAGAAATACAACAGCTCCCGATGTCGCGATTAAAAGCAGGAAGCCTAATAAACCGTGCTTATCCGGACTGTCCTTTCGAAATTCTTCATTGAATCTTACGGCGATAGTGCTGCAGCTAATCGCGATGAAAGCGGTCAAAAACATACTGGTGTCGATCAAAAAACGAACGAGGCCATAGACTTCTTTATCAAGAGGATATATGAAAATGGTGCTAATCGCTCCAATCCCCACCCCAATGAAATTTACTAAGCTTTGTTTAATGCCTTGTCTTTGGATAACTCCCATGTAGCGCTCTCGTTTGATCTGAGCAGGTCTAATATTCTTTTCTTGACTCTTGCTATACAATACCTTGCCGCCTGAAGCATTGAAATTTACCCGTTTTGAATCAAGATGATTTTATTGTTTGATAATTTTTTTAGTTCTAATTTCCCCGATAGAATCTATTACCTGAAGAAAATATACTCCAGCTGCATCTGGAAGGCTAATTTCGTAGATCTCTT
>CALGJW010000298.1 GCA_937930025.1 uncultured Saprospiraceae bacterium
GCTCTTCGATCTTAAATGCTTCTAAAGTACTTTTCGCTTTGTTTAGGAAGTTGTTTTCACCGAGAAATTTACCTTTTTGGACAAACCCTTTGCCAAGTAACAATTGCTGACGTTGTCTTAGAGGGGTATCCAATTTTTCCAAACTAATACCTTTTAAGACTTCAATAGCCTTGTCTGCTCTACCAATTCTGATAGAATCATCCACACGATCCAATATTTTGCCAAGGTCAGACATTTGTATTGGGGTTAAAAGATAAAGTTTAAAAATAGGTTAATTAGGATATAGTTGCCTAATAATGAACGGATTACTTCTTTTCGGTCTCCACAATTCCTTCCATATAAAGAGAGTAGATTTGAGGAAAACCATTAGTCACGACGCTCATGAAAGGTTTCTGACGTCCTAACTTACCTTTACTTTCAAAAGTTACGCCAATCGTTCCTTGCTCTCCAGGCATAATAGGCTCTTTAGGATAAGTCGTTTTTGTGCAGCCACAACTGGCTTTTATATCAGAAATAACTAGTGGGGCATCTCCGGAGTTAAAAAATTTGAATTCATGTTCAAAGCGATCTCCTTCTTCAATTCTTCCAAAATCATATGATCTAGCAGTAAAGCTCATTATTCCTGCTGGACCTGTCTTTACAGGAGGTCCCTCTTCCAATTCTTCTGATGACTCAAGCACCGCAGAGCTTTGTGTATTTTCAATATTTTCAAGTTCAACGGGAGTATTCGATTCAAGACTAGTCAGTTTTTTGGCCATTGCGATTCTGGCTTCTTGTTCTTTAGCATAATCGTCGATTTCCTTTCGCTTTTTTGCCTCTTCAGCCTCCTTTTTTCTTTTGGCCCTTCTTTTGGCTCTTCTCTTCTCACTTGCAATTTCGGCTTTGGTTTTCTCTTTTTCCGCTTCAACCAGTTTTTCATCGATTTTTTCCGCTTCAGTCACTGGGACATCAGTTTGGCTTTCAATTTTAGGGTTGGAAATTTCTTTAACCACAGGAGGTACTGTTTCTACGGCAGCTTTTACTTCAGGAGCAACATTGACGGGAGTATCACTTTGACAAGCAGAGAATACTGTCAAGAATGCCAATAAATAAAGGAGAGTATAGTTCTTCATGTTTAGAATTCTAGGCTTCTTAATTGCTAAAGGTACAGAAAGTGGCTTTTGGCAACAAGTTTGGTTTTTCGAGGAACTATAAACATTTGTTTTTGTCAGCGAAGTAAGGTCAAACTTCCTGATTGAACTTCTTCATTATTATCACATAAAAATCTTATTCGATATAGAAAAACACCTGGATTCACATCCGTTCCAGCAAATTTCCCATCCCATCCAATAGAGGCGTCGGTAGTGGAAAAAACTCGTCCACCCCACCTATCTAAGATTTCAAAAGAGATGAGTCCATCGATAGTTTTTGGGTTATTTATCTTAAAGATATCATTTAAATTATCGTTGTTTGGAGTAAATGCATTTGGAACATAAATCGTTGTGCAATCTAAGGTGTCCGGATCGAATACAGTTATGGTAATTTGATCTGTTGCTGTACATCCATCTCCATAAAATTCTAGCGTATAGGTTCTGGTATCGCCTGGAGTAATTTGCGTGTTTGGAGAAGTATCATCGGCCACATCAATGGACGGTGACCATTGAAAACTATTAGCACAACTATTAGTCGTTTGAATATCAACCACGTCCCCTAAAAAGACGGCAGTATCTCTATTGATAATTTGATCAGGAGAGAAAAATAAATCTTCCACTTGAAAGGCCGTAAGTGCATTATCATAAAACGCCAATTCATCTAACAAACCTGCATATCTATCTGAACACAACGGACTAGCAAAAGTCATTGCTGCAGAATTCGATAAGTTTATATTATCTGGGGCAAAATTTTCATCTCTTAATTCACCATTGATATAAAGCAAAGAGTGGTTGTCATCACGAACATATGCGATATGCTGCCAACATTTATCGTTATCTAAGGTAGCTGAGACATTTCCATTTTTACCAGGTTCCTCTGAAATCAAAACATTGATTCGGTTATTGGCAGGATTGTAATCTATAGAAAAGGCATTCTCATCATCACACGCTTCTCTTTTTGAAAACAGATTAGTCAATGTTCCAGTAAAGTCAGGTTTGATATAAAAGGCAATTGAGAATGATCTACGATCAAAAGCCCCGCTGAAACCAGTAAAAAAGATAAGCTGTTCATTGATTCCATTAAATCTCATAGAGGATTCATCCACTCCACAATCAGGCTCACAATTGGAAACACCCGCATTTCGAATAATATTGATTTGAACTCCAGGGTCAAAATTAGAAACTAGCACATTACTGCTATCTACCTCTTCACAATCGTTGAAGTCGAAATACCCCAAAAGACTGGACGTAGGAATTTGTGCCTGAGCAAGAAGCGGTAAAAGTAAAATTAGAAGGATAAACCTTGTTTTCATGAATACATATTAGTGAAAAAGGGAATATAATAATAGCAAAAGCCATTCCGTCTTCCAATAAACGATATGAAATCGGGAATATTACTGCTTTTTAGCAGCTTACTGGCCAAATAGGCCGGATAATCCACCCATTCCAGGGGGAAGTATGTCCTTCAAAGAGTTGGAAGCGGCTTCCTGTTCTAGTAAAGCGGCTTGATCAATCGCCCTATTGACGGCAACTAAAAGCATATCTTCTATTTGCTCCGCATCGTTCCAGTCAAGCTTTGACTTGTCTATAGACACGTTTAATACTTTTCTGAGCCCATTGCAGGTTACTTTGATCGCTCCTTCTCCTGCTTCGCCTACAACTTCTTTCTCTGCCAAGGCTTTTTGCATAGCTTCTTGTTGCTCCTGCATGTTACCCATTAAATCTCCAAACATAATTTTGATTTTTGCTAGGCAAATTTACAAGAATAAGTAAGGATTTAGGCTGAATTTTGCGCATAAAAAAATCCTGATCTCTAGAAGAGATCAGGATTTTAAGTTTAGGCGGAAAATAAAAGAGTTTGACTCCTATTTAATCCCCTACTCTTTTCTACTGCTTTACAACTTTAGCAGATTGTAGAGTCGCCTTAGAGATCAAACTTACGATATAAGTACCGCTAGCTAGATGCGAAAGATCTAATTCGTATGATCCGCTTTCTCTTGTAGATACACTAGCCACTAACGTTCCAGCCAAGTTATGTACAAGGATTTCCTTTTCACCAGAATCCTTTTCGATATTTACAACGGCATAATTTTCTATCAAAGTTGGATTGATAGCTAATGTACCTGCGTCTCTAAATTCAACAGTAGCAACTTCGCTATAAGTACTAGCTTTTGAATAATCAACTTGATTTAAGCGATAGTAGTTTATTCCTTTTGCCGGAGCATCATGGATAAAGCTATATTCTTCTTTTTGGGTTGAAGTTCCAGCACCTTCGACTAAGCCGATAGACTTGTAATTGATTCCATCGCTGGAAAACTGAACGTCAAAATAATCGTTGTCAACTTCTGAAATGGTCGACCAGTTTAATTCAACTTGACGATCAGCTTTTTCAGCAGTAAAAGAAGCTAACTCAATTGGAGCTGCAACTAAGAAACATCCAGCTCCTGGGTCGGTTGGTCCAGATGTCCATGAAAAATTAAGTGTCTCATCTCTTCTGTTAACAGTAAATGAAATTACGATATCTGCACCACCAACAATACATTCAGTTTGGTTAACGATTAGGTTGCTCGCACCATCAACAACTTGATTACCATCAATAAATACATCGTCACCACCATCCAAACCTGAAGTAGAACCACAATTGTTTGAAGTGATTACTAGCTCTACAGAATTTGTAGCAGGAATACCAGTTATAGTCAATATCATTGTTTCAACTGGATGATTTCCCGAATTGTCAGCTGTTTGGGTACAATAAGTTGGACTACAATCAGAAACACATCCGTCAGTCATGACACCATTGGTAATTTCACTTCCTAAGTCAACATTCCCTGTTGCTTGAGCAAAAGATGTTACGTTCAAAAGAAAAAGTGCGATAAAAAATGTAAAAATTCTTTTCATGTTAATTTCTGTTTTTTAGTGAATGGATATAGAATTCCATAGTGTTTCGAAGTGCAGAACGCAAAAATAAAAAGTAGGTCAGTTGGTACGGGGCCTTAGCTATTAAATCTATGTGAATTTAGAAATAAAATTAACCTCCGAACAATTTTACCATATAAAAGATGTAAAAAAGTATCAACAAAAGCCCTTCCCACCCTGTAATCTTTTGATTGTTAGACATTACACCAAACAATAAAGTCAATGCCAACATAAATGGAAGAGAAAAAGCAATGACCCCTGCTGGTATTAATAGCTCTCCGAACATGGTGGAAAAGCCAGTCACCACGAATATGTTGAAAATGTTGGATCCCACTACGTTTCCAACTGCCAATGAAGTTTTTCCTTTTCTAGCGGCTTGCAAAGAAACGACGACCTCAGGTAAAGAGGTTCCAAGTGCCACTGCAGATAGCGCAATGGTTTCTTTGCTGATGCCTGCCAATCCAGATAATTGCTCAATGGCGACTACCGTATAGGTGGCACCAGCATAAACCAACACTCCTCCAAGGATTAAAAAGATATAATCCTTCCAAACAATGGTTGGTCGATCATTACTTTCAGATCGCTCTTGCCCGCCAATGGAATAAGATAGAAATAAAATGATACCAACGATTAGTATCGCAGCTTCAAAATAATTGACTTTTCCATCATAGATAATAAAGGCCAATAGGAAGGAGGAGCCCCACAGGTAGGCCATATCAACATGCCAGATATTTTGTTCCAGATCAATTTGCTTAATGATCACTGCAACTAATCCTAGGACTAATCCTATGTTGGCAATATTTGATCCGATGACATTTCCAATGACTATCTCCGAATCCCCTTGTAGTACTGCAGCAATGGAAGTAGCTAACTCCGGTAGTGAGGTTCCGAAGGCTACGATTGTGATACCAATTACAAAAGGAGAAATACCATAGGAGAGCCCTATTTTTTCCGCGGATTCTATAAACCAATCTGAACCTTTAAGCAAGACCAATAAAGCGATTACAAAGATTCCAAGATTGAGGGCCAGCGGTCCTATCATTAAAAATAGTTTTTGATCGGCCAAAGGTAGTCAAATCGTAAAAGGTTTCTTAATTCAGACTGGGACAAAAAAAACAGCATGAAAATCTTTAGACTCCCATACTGTTGTTAGAATCGCAGACCTTCAGCCTGCCAATTTTTTATATTCCAAAGCTTGGGGTGATACCCCAAGCTTTGGAATCTTAGGCCTTCATCCTATTTAAAATTATCCACGGAATTAAATTTGTGTGCAAAGGAAAGTTTCGGTTTATATTAAGAATGCTATACTTTTTATTGGCGCTGATCAATAGCTCCAGAGGTCATGTTCAAAATTTTGGATCTTCAATTTTTCCTTTTCAGCTTCTCTTAATAGGTCAATCCCAGAATATCTATCTTTCAGGCGATCTCCACTAACATTAGAAACCTGATAAATAGTACTAGCAAAGAATCTCATCTCTAATTGATCTTCCCAGGTGATTGGCTGCCTGGATTGCTCTTCATGCGCTACTAAGAACTGAGAAAGATACTCCCGGGCAGAAGGATAATGAATGGTAAATAAAGGCATCTCGAACATGGCATTCCCAAAGTCATCTTCTCGAACCATAATTGGCGCCAAGGAAATAATTCGCACATTCATTTTGGAGTACTTAGAATCAAAGAACCAAATTTCTTCCATTCGCATATGAGTGATCTTATCCAAATCTAGTTCATCCGTCACTAACTGATCTTCGATCATACCTGAGTTCAAATCGGTTATTTGAACAGTGTCTTTTTTAACGAGAATGTTATCCAGCTCGGATCTGGTAAGTTGATTTGAGAAGGCCTCCCCTTCTGTGGAATAGGCTTGAATATCTCCGTTCTGTATGCCATCAAAAATAATTTCCATGAAGTGGCTTTGTGGGGATTGAAAAAATTGGTTCATTTTTTCTTTAAAGTAAACTACTCGAGTAACTCTTTTTTCCCAAAAAATATCTCGTTCTTGAACGGCAGGATAAGCCAATGGTTTACGATCAATCATTAGTTTTCTTTCAGCTATATCGTTGAGCGGCGTTTGGGATTGAATAGGTGACAAAAAAGCAAGGCATAGCCAAAGGGAATGAATCATTCTCATAAAATTGATTTTTAATTATTTGTTGATTGGTCGACGAAAAAGCTTATTAAGCAAGCTTAGTAGAGTTCTTTACACAAAAGGTGAAAACAGGGGGGCTATGTTCGTTGAACAACTTAATAACGGACAACTGGATTGAAGTGACAATTCTAAAAGAATTTTAACATTCAATTTTTGAATGCTCATTTCAAACCTTCTCGTTATACAAATGAAAATTATGACCGTTTTATTTCATTTTTATTCGACAAGAGGAAGAAAAGAGTAAGTATTTGCTCGTTGCTATTTCCTACTTTTGTGGTTCATATGGCATTAGATCAAGTAGATGTAGACAAATTGGATGAAGCAGGTAAGGAGATGTCCTTCCTTGACCATATTGAAGAGTTGCGCTGGCATCTTTTCCGATCTGTCATTGCCATACTTGTAGGTTCTGTAGGTGTATTTCTTACAGGTAAGGCCTTCTTTGAACATGTGTTATATGCGCCTTTGAAACCCGAGTTTCCAACTTATAAATTTCTTTGCAGCTTGGGGGAAACCTTTTGCCTGACTCCTCCGAAGCTTGAATTGATCTCGGTTTTGTTTGGAGGAGAATTTATTGTTCATCTAAAAGTGAGTTTACAAGTTGGATTAATACTTGCTTTCCCCTACTTCTTTTGGGAAATCTGGCGATTTGTAAAACCGGGCTTATACGAAAAAGAACAAAAGGCCACTAGGGGGGTTGTTCTAGTAAGTTCAATTCTATTTATGTCGGGCGTATTATTTGGTTTCTATGTCATCGCACCATTCGCTATAACTTTCCTTGGATCCTATGATGTTGGAGCGACCAACTCCCCGAGTTTAAGTTCTTACGTCAGTTATATGACCATGTTTACGCTACCTACTGGGCTTGTTTTCCAGCTGCCTTTAGTCGTTTTCTTCCTTTCAAAAATAGGACTGGTAACACCGGATTTCATGCGAACCTATCGAAGACATGCGTTTGTATTGATTTTGGTATTATCTGCATTTATAACTCCGCCGGATGCCATTACTCAGATGCTAATTGGCATTCCGCTTTATGGGCTTTATGAAATAAGTATTCGAATTAGTGCCAGGGTTCAAAGGAATAAAGCGAAAAAAGAAAAAGCCTTGGAAAAAGCATAGTTATGCAACGAGTTTCTACATCCGCCACATTGATTCTAAAGTTCTTTATCCCAACCTTTTGGATAATATTTTTTGGTCTATTTTTAGGCGGAATGTTCGTCGTTGATTTTGAATCCCTTGGAAGTATTCCCGCCCTTTACATTAAGGTCATTGCTTCGGTTTTATACTTTTCTATTTTATTGCTTTTTTGGATGACTATCATGAGCTTAAAGCGCATGGAGATGGACGAAGAATATCTCTACGTAACCAACTATTTCAAAACCTTCCGATACTCTTATCCCAGCATAGAAAAAGTAAGTCAAGGAGACTATATATTTTTCAAGACATTAAGTTTCCACTTCAAAGAATCAGGTTCTTTTGGTAAAAAAGTGACCTGTATCCAAAGTCAAAAACTATTTGGAGATTTCATAAAAGATCATCCTCGCATAGCACTAGGTCTCAAAATTAAACCTGACTTCGAGAATTAGTAATTAAACATTCTTAGTTCTCAACTTAATAACAGGACAAATTATTTCTTCAAGCGAAATTCCCCCGTGTTGAAAGGTGTTTTTATAGTAATTATTGAAGTGATTATAGTTATTCGGATATAAGAAAAATTTGTCTTCTTTAGCAAATACAAACGAACTAGAAAGGTTAGGTCGTGGCAGTCCTACTTTTAATGGATCTTTACAAGCCAATACATCCTTCTTTTGATAGTTGAGATTTCTACCTAGTTTATACCGCAAGTTGGTGGTGGTTTCTCTATCACCCACAATCTTAGAAGGCGTATTTACTCGGATAGTCCCATGATCCGTGGTGATAATTAATTTTATATCTCTTTCTGATAACTTCTGCAATGCGCCCCAAAGTGGAGAATGTTCGAACCAAGATTTTGTCAAACTTCTATAGGCTGTTTCATCACCAGCGAGTTCTTTTAAAACCTCCATTTCAGTTCTAGCATGAGATAACATGTCTATAAAGTTGTAGACAATTACACTCAAGTCATTGTTGAGGAAATTTAGCACGTTATCAAACAGATGTTTACCCTTTGCAACGTTCGTTACTTTTAAGTAATCAAATTTTACTGGGCGTCTGACGGTTCGTTTTAATTGTTCCCCAAGAAAATCTGCCTCGTGCATATTCTTTCCTCCTTTTTCAAAGTCATGTAACCAAAATTTGGGATACTGTTTTGCAATCTCACTTGGCATTAGCCCAGCGAAAATGGAATTTCTAGAATACTGAGTTGAAGTGGGTAAAATACTATAGAAATAGTCTTCTTCTTCTACGCGAAATAGTTCCGTAATAATAGGTTCGATAACCTTCCATTGATCAAATCGCAAGTTATCCAAAAGAAGCATTATCGTTGGTACTTCATCACTAATTTCTGGAAGTACTTTACGTCTCATTAAATTATGAGACATGGTAGGTGCTTCTATTTTTTCATTGACCCAATCCTCATAATTTCTTTC
>CALGJW010000299.1 GCA_937930025.1 uncultured Saprospiraceae bacterium
ACCTCTGTATAAACGATCCCTGGATCGGCTAGTACAAAAGGCATGGCATAGAAATAGAATATTAAGTTATGGTAAAAACGCGCCGAACTTTTCCCAAAAGCTGCCTTATCTGGTGCCACCCAAACTTCTTCGCCATCAAAACCCAGTGTAAAAATGTCGCCTCTTTCAATTTTACACTTCCTGCTATCTAGCGCTGTTTTTTGAATTTCTTTAGCTTCGTCTCGCATGAAGGAAAAAGTTAAAGCCTTCATTTTATTCCATTGGTCCAATCCACCATGGACTTCCAGTCCTTTTTGCAAAACAGTTGGAAATGACTTTCTAGATTGGGCTGAAGGGTTAGATTGTTGCTGACTATTGTCATTTTTCGCCCCACAACCGATAAAGGCAATCAATGTACTCAGAAAGATTAAAGTGAAAATATTTTTCATAGTATGGCTATTATTAAACTGACGATCTCGCAAGGAACTCACTAAAAAGCGTTTGGAAAAATTTATTACAATAAAGTTAGACAATTGAAGTGTTTTTAAAACCAATCGTCCTAAAATTGAGAATATCAGGCAACAAGATGTCCTTGTTATCGTTTTAAAAAAAACCAAATATATCTAATGCTTAGAAATTATCTAACTCTATTAATTCTAGGAATAATTTTCACCACTTCTTGCCGTCCGGATCCAGATCCGGAGCCTGGATTTACAAAGTCGCTATATACCTCGGCAATATTTGATGGCCAAACCTATGTTTGGGAATCAGATAAGGATGAAGTTCAGGTGGGCTGGATTTCTCAAGAAGCGGGACATGGATTAGGGAATATCCTTACTGGAAATTCGAGTGCGGGTGAATTGGAAATTGCTATGCATTTTGGTAAATCGGTCGAGCGCTCAGACATTACCGATTTAGAAGGAAAAACGATTGCTAGTGGCCCAGGAGATGGATTTCCCTATTTGAAGGTTTTTTGGATTAACCCGAATGGAAATGATTATACCAATGTGGTGGATGAGATTGACTATGGCCCTGGGACAGTCACTATTGATCAGGTACAGAACACAGGTCGTATAACATACAAAGATCCTCTTTCTGGAGCCGAAAATCGTGGTAGGAGTTTCATAGTGCGAGGGAGTTTTGACTTTAATATTTCTAGTGCTTCTTGGTCGATTTCCGAACCTGTTGAATTATTCCCATTTGAAGATGGACAGTTTTCCATGCGATTGGTTGTTCCGGATTAGCTTCAAATTCTACCTATTGGATAGCATAACCAGGAAGGCTCCTACGACAACCATTAGGCCCAAGAATGTAAGTCCACCTAGCACAATAGAAATGTAGGCCATTCCTTTTCCCTTTTTAATCCCATTGCTATCGCGTATTTTCCTAAGCGCAATAATTCCAAACAATAGCGACAGTACACTTAATGGAAATAATAGCGCACCGAAGATTCCGACGAACAAACTAATCAAGGCCATTTTTTCGAATTTCTTTTCTGGCTCTTTTTTAAATCCCTTAAATAGCGTTTTTATTTTTTCTATGGCTTTTTTTCGCTTTTCAATTTTTCTAGGAGGATCTATAACAGTATTAACTGCATTCCCCTCGGGCATTACAAAGAAAAATGCAAAGAGCAAATAAATAACTTTATATTGAATTTTCATTTGGAGAAAAATAGATAAAATATCTATTACCACCGTTCAATTTTAAAACGAATAAATTGCCGCTTTTATCTTCTGACAATAATTTTAACACAAAACATGAAATTAATCTTATCCACTTTACTTTTACTTTCTAGTCTTTCGTTCTTTGCTCAATCCAATTTAAACCCTCTTCCCATTTGTCCTAAATCTCCAAATTGTTTTCGCAGTGAGTTAAATACAAAGAAATATTTTAAAAGGCCACTCAAATTCAAGAATGATCTAAACACAAGCAACGCTGAGCTTATAGCCTTAATTTCCAATTACGAAAATACTGAATTGGTTAACAAATCTTCAGATCAGTTGGAATTTCTCTTTACTACCAAAGTAGGAAAATTTGTGGATGAGGTTTCTTTTCAATTCGACGAGGACAATAATTGTATTCACTTCCGTTCGGCCAGTAGAAAGGGTTGGAGTGACATGGGTGCTAATAAACGGAGGATGAAAAAGATTGTAAAGGATTGGAATAATTTAAACTAGCAACAAACAGACAATAATCCATAATCTGTCCTATTGAACTTGTAGTATTAACCAGTCTTTGTATATTCAATAATGAAAATTGTTTTTACCCTTTTCCTTTCTATACTTTTATTAGCTAAAATTACTACTGCACAAACCGTTGGCGTCCTTCAAAACACCAACGATGCTTTTCAAGGATACACTTTTTTCTCCCCGTTTTCTGGGACAAAAGCTTATCTCGTAGATAATTGCGGAAGACTAATCAATCAATGGGATCGGGGAACTCGCCCTGGTTTATCGGCCTATTTTCTAGAAAATGGTCAGATGCTGCGTACATACAAGGTATCTCCCCAAGGACCTTTCAATTCTGCTAGCAATGCAGGTGGATTGGAATTAGTGGACTGGAATAATAACCGCGTCTGGGGATATGAATTCAATACTCCCACTTGGCTTTCTCACCATGATGCAGTAATGATGCCCAATGGAAATATCTTGGTACTCACCTGGGAAATCATCCAAGAGGACGAGCTAATCGAATTAGGTAGAAATCCGAACGAAATTGCTCCGCAGGGCTATGCTTGGAATGAACGAATCATTGAGATAGAACCCGTCGGAACTAATGACATCAACATTGTTTGGGAATGGCGAATTCGGGATCATTACGTCCAGGATTTTGATGATACGAAAATGAATTTCGGGGTAGTCTCTGAACACCCAGAGTTATTTAATATAAATCTTCCAGATATTAATAGCAGTAATTCGCATTCAGACTTCGACTACAATCACTTTAATGCTATAGACTATAATGAAGATTTAGATCAAATTCTGATATCTGTAAGAAACTCTGATGAGATTTGGATTATAGATCATTCGACTTCTACGGATGAGGCAAGCACTCACTCAGGTGGCACTTATGGAAAAGGAGGAGATCTGCTTTACCGTTGGGGAAACTCCTCTGCTTACGAAAGAGGGGCTGAGGAGGATCAACAACTTTTTGGTCAACATGGAGCGCATTGGATCAGAGACGGATTAGAAGATGCTGGAAAAATTTTAATTTACAATAATGGGAATGAGCGCCCAGGTCCGGACTTCTCGGAAGTTCAAACTTTATCTCCAATACAAGATTCCATAGGTGGATATCTTATTGATAGCTCCGCACCTTTTGGACCAACTGAGGTAGATTGGTCCTATGGAGATTTAAGTTCCAATAATTTTCTTTCTCCATTTTTATCGAATGCTCAAAGACTTCCGAATGGGAATACCTTAATCAATGCAGGAAGTCCAGGGAATATTTTCGAAATTAATTCCTCTAACGAAATAGTCTGGCAATATGAAATACCATTGAACGGAGATAATCCAGCAACTCAAGGTAGTAATCCCAATAACAACGGCAATTTTAGAGCGTACAAATTTGGAGAGGATTACCTTGGCTTTAGTGGGTTAGATTTAACTCCAGGTGCGATTATTGAAATTGAC
>CALGJW010000300.1 GCA_937930025.1 uncultured Saprospiraceae bacterium
CCCATACATTCGTTTTAAGTGAAATCGAATGTCAGTATAGCTTGTACCTATTCCATACAAGGCTAAAATTTGTTGCTCGATTTCTGGCGCTAGCGATCGATCCCATTTACCAATCAATTTTGGCTCAAACGCCCCTTTGCGGTCTCGGGGTGGATGAATATTAACCGGACCTAATCCAGTCTTTACTGTCTTTTTTGTATGACCATTCTTTCTGTTTTCTGGGTCTGAAGCTTTTAATTCTGGCAATTGAGCTTCCATCTCTTCATCCAACGCGGCCTCTAAAATTCGTTTTATCAACCCTGTAAGCGCTCCTCCTTCCCCTGTTAAACCTTTTCCTTCCCTTAACTTCTGGATCGCTTCTTTCTCAAATTTTGAATAGTCAAAAGTGCCGTTTTTCTCTTTTTGATTTTTCATGATGTCAAATTTAATATTATTACTAATTTTAATTTGACACACTTTTCAAAATAGTCTCTTACAGGATTATACATTTATTTATTCACTCCCCCAAAAACCCACGAAAATCATCCAATATATCCCGATCCCCATCTTCCGATAAATACAAAAATTGCCCGCGCTTCCCAACGATCTCATACAAAGGAACCGAATACATCTGATAAGGCAACCTCACCACATCATGCGCCACCTTCGCATGAATGCCCGTGGGCTGAACTTCCTGAATGGCCGTTCGCCACTTTTGATCGGATTTATCTATGGAAACATTTAGCATGACAACACCAAGCGCTTCCATGCTTTCCCGCATCTCCCGGTATTTTTCAAAACCTTGGATACAGGGTTTGCACCAACTAGCCCAAAAGCTTAGGTAAACCACTTGGCCTTTGAAGTCACTTAGCATTTTTTTACTGCCATCAGCCATGGTCATTTTGAAGTCTGGGGCGAATTCCTTTGGGATTTCTAGTTCTACGCCTATGCCCTCCACGGGTGGGAAGTCCTGTGCTAATATTGTAAGCGGTGAACTGAAAAGTAGAAATAGTAAAAGTTGAAGTAATCGCATGTGTTTGTTTTTGTATATTTTAAGGCTTGTTAGGGCCGATTAAATTCATCCATTCGGGGAAAAATCAATATTCCCCTAGCCGCCAATTAAATTATCCAACTCGGGGAAAAATCAATATTGCCCTAACCACCCACAAAATTCATCTCCGCGTAATAAATTAGAAACCATTCCTCCCCGCGCTTCGCAAATCTACGCTGCATGCCCAATCCATTTTCCGGATCTTCGATTTGCTCAACCATAAATCCAGCGCCCAAGTTTTTAAACTTTCTTTCAAACTGTCCATCATTATCCTGAAATTCTTTGTGCAACACCCATTCTTCTTGTTGAAAACGAAAATTGTTTGCTGCAATAACCAAGGAATCCGCATAAGCAGGTAGCCCTTGTAATGGAAAAACAATGTGGTTGATTTGGTATAAGGAATCCCCGTGAAATCTTTCGTAGAAATCCAAAAAGTCGGCGGGAATATCGTTTGAGCTAGCTGCTGCTACAGCCTCGGCAGGGGTTGTCAAATTCATCTGTCGCTGCACATACCACATGGTTCCGATGGCTCCTAAAAAAGCACCCAATAACATTCCCCAAAAAAAACGCATCATATTTAGTTCTTAATTTTTCTGTTTGTAGATATTCTTTGATCAACTTTCAAGTGCTGTATCTGATTCAGTTTCCATGGCATATACTAAAACGTAGGAATCGATGATTTTATATTTCAACCAATAACTTTGTTGGAAACTATCTTTGACCACCTCTCCTTTTAAATCACCTCCTTCCTCCGAAAATATAAAAGGATCGATTTTAATATTTGCTCTAAAATCCAATTGTCTTTTTCCGTAGGCTTTATACAAGCATTCTTTTGCTCCCCAGAAAATATGCATCACGGTTAATTCGGTTGCAGGTTTAAGAGAGGCGAGTTCTATTTCACTCATAAACTTGTGAGACAGTCTGGTAATCTTCGGTACGATTTTCTGAATGTCAATTCCCACTGCTTTTGGCCCTGCCATCACAGCTACTAGTTCTCTGGAATGCGATAAGGATATTTCTAACTTAGAATTTTCTAGAAATGGTTTTCCATGTTCGTCTTTCAAACAGGCTCCGCGCACTTTTCGACCAGACATATAATGAAGAAGCCACCTACCTGCTAACCACTCCAATTTTCTATGTCCTGTGATTGTCGCAATCAATGCTTCTTCATCTGGGAATAGATTCATCTGTTCGATGAACCATAGTTCGGGTTCTTCAATCCTCCAGAGGCCGATTTCTACTCCGGTATTATAAGTTTGATGAAATAGTAGGGGCATTTTTTTTAATCATGATTTGCATTAAAAGTACGAAGATTGACGGAACTAGAATCGAAGGGTAGTAGAACACTTGCTTTGCATAGTTTATGCATCTCAACTTGCATATGCATTCAGACAGGTCTGCTTCCTAGCAATGTAAATCATGCTTGCTGTGCTAGATCGAATAACGTATATAGATAGCCACGAATTCCACAAATTTTCACGAAATCGAATAACGTAAAATGGCCACGAATGATTGCTACGCAATTGCTAATTTTCACGAATTCAGTACGTGTCGAATCACAGAATTGGAAAAATTCAACCCAAGTAAATCATCTGCGAAATATTCAAAGTAATTTCGAATGAAATAAATAAAATCGGCGGAGCTTGAAATGCTTACTGTTTGAAGCCGGTGAGGCAAGTTTTAAGCATTTCTAGCATTTTTTGGCTTCGTTTTTTTTGCAATTGAAAAAAAGGAAGGAGCATAGATTTTCAAAATGAAGAAACCCAATCAAACTTGAAATTTCAAGAATAATGCCTAGAACCCAAGGATTTTGAAGAAATAAAAAACTTCGAAATTATGCCACGAGGGTTTTCAACCCACTACTGTTCAACAATTTTTAACGGAACGCCAGCATTCAACAATTGTTCGGTGCGAAGCCAAGCAAGAATTATTCAACTAATTACCTACTTTCGTAGTCTAATAAAAATAATGAAACCAAGCGACGTATCCATCACAAAAGTCAAGGAACTAATGGGCCATAAAGCCGCGGTCTACGCCCTAGACTGGCACCCCGAACTGGAATTGATTTCTGCAGGAGGAAATGGTTGGATTGTGCAATGGGATTTGGAAACTGGAGATGGACATTTGATTGCACGCATTGAGGATCGGATATTTTCTTTGGCGCATTACGAAAATTATATTTTGGCCGGGACCATGTCTGGGAATTTGATTGTGTTGGAGAAAAAAGGAGAGAAATGGGAACCTCGGGTGATTCAGGCTCATACCAAAGGCTTATATGGAATTCAATCTACGAAAGATGGATTCATAACGGGCGGAGGGGACGGCTTTCTTTGCCAATGGGATAAGTCCTTGAATCAAACGCAACGGATTCAACTGGCTCAGAACTCTATTCGAAATATTCAGCTCCATCCGGATAAGAAGGTGGTGGCTGTTTCAACTAGCTCAGGGAAGATTCACTTTTTGAATATCGAAAACTTGGAAGCGGCAATCCCACCCTTTCAAAATGCACATGAACCCTCGGTTTTCTGTACTTCATGGTTAGATGGCGGAAAGCAATTAATTTCAGGAGGTAGGGATGCTTTGCTGAAGATTTGGAAATTTCCAGATTTTGAACCAACCAGCCAGGAGATAAATGCACATTTGTACACCATTAATAGTATAGCCCAGCATCCAGATGAAAATTTGTTAGCAACCGGTAGTCGAGATCGTACCATAAAAATCTGGGATAGAAGTACATTTGCGCTGCTAAAAGTTATTGACTTTGAAAAATATGGTGGACATGTCAATTCGGTCAATAATCTTTACTGGACATCCGAGGGATTGTTCTCCGCTGGAGACGATCGAAAGGTGATCCATTGGGAAATTGAAACAGCTTTTTTAGGTACACCGAAATCAGATCTAGAACATGATTTTATCAGATAAAAAAATATTAGCCTCCATCGCAAACGGCGAAATTGTAATCGAACCATACGATAGAAATTCCTTGGGGACCAATTCCTATGATGTGCATCTAGGAAAACATTTGGCTACCTATATACCTGAGGTATTGGATGCTAAAAAGCATAATGAGATCAATCACTTCGAGATTCCGGAAGAAGGATTTGTGATTCAGCCTGGGACACTTTACTTAGGAGTAACCGAGGAATACACTGAAACCCATAATTCAGTGCCCTTTCTAGAGGGGAAATCCAGCGTTGGCCGCTTGGGAATCGATATCCATGCTACCGCCGGAAAAGGGGATGTAGGGTTCTGTAACACTTGGACCTTAGAAATTTCATGCGTTCATCCCGTCAGAATCTATGCTGGAATGCCAATTGGGCAATTGATTTACTTCGCAGTGGAAGGGGATATTGAGAATTATTACAATAAAAAAGCGAACGCGAAATACAATCAAAAGACCATAAAGCCTGTTGAAAGTATGATGTGGAAAAATAAATTCTAGTTTTTTCAACGATTCAGGCCACTTTTTCACTTTAACCTGCGTCTTTTTAGCATATGGTAATCAACGTATTACATTTTTTCATTATGTTTGCAATTAGTAAAACACTAACACACTATAACATTATAACACTATGGGACCACTACTAAGGTATTTGGTAATCGCACTATTCGTGGTGCTTGGAGCATCCTGGCTCATCAGCTCTTATCAAGGATGTTCAAAAAATGATACAACTTCAATAATTGACGATATCGAGAATGGGGAGGACGATGATCTTTGGGAAGAAGATCTGGAGGAAGGTGATATCATGGATGGAGATGCTGATCTAAGTGATAATCCAGATGATTTGGATGCTGAAATCACAAGACTAGAGAGAGAATTAGCTGGAGAATTTGAGGCTGATTCGCCCAGACCAGCTACAAAACCAAATAATCCTCCTAAAGTAACTACTGTTGCAAATCCTGCTCCTCGCAAACCTGTGAACAATACGAATGCCTCTCCTTCTAAAGGAGCACAGTTTTTAGTGATTGCTGGATCTTATTCTGGACCGGCGAATGCGGAAGCGATGGTGAATCGTTTGGAGAAAATGGGGTATAATGACGCGGAGATTGTTGAGTTTGATTACTCAAAGTATTTTTCTGTGCTAGCTGGACGTTTTTATAATGAAGCGGATGCTAGAGCGATTGCGAATGAGTTACAAGAAGATGGGATGGAGGCGTATGTTCATCGCAAGCGATAATTAATATTTATTTACTTGTTTTATATTTATTATTAAGGGAAGGAAGACTTGGTCTTCCTTCCCTTTTTTTTGTAGGCTTTTTATTTCTTTTGACAACCCTCCTTTGCCGGCCGTCTGGTTTACTACGAGATTCACTTTGCGGCATTTGCCGATGACATAATGTCGAATAAACGTGTATGGGAAGCCACGAATTCCACAAACCTGCCTGCCAAAAGTGGCAACGGCAGGCAGGTTTTCACGAATCATACGTGTATGTAAGATGTAATTAATTCCACTAATTGATTGCTTCGCAATTACTAAACTGCCTTCCCGTTGGCCGAAAAGGCAGGCAAGTTTTCACGAATTTGTTACGGTGAATGAGAGATGTTTAAATAATCATTTGTTAAATCCTGAGCAATAATTGAGCGAAGCGAGATTTCGAAGAAATAGAAAAATAAGCGAAAGTCACCTGCGAAATAACTCGCGTAATTTCGAAAGAAATAAATAAAACCAGCGGAGCTTGGAATTCCTGCTGTTTGAAGGCGGGAAGCCGAGTTTCTGGAATTCCTAGATTTTTTTTGTGGTACTTTTTCTTATCAATGAAAAAAAAGTAGCTGCAGAGATTTTTAGAATTCAGAATACTCATTTAGCAGGACACTTCAAATACAAAGCGAGTAACCAAGAGATTTCAACGAAATAGAATATCTCCATGCAAGTCACCCTTGAAATATCCAACAAGATGAACTACATTGGAAAATATCACAGAAAATTATTCTTTAACCTCTGTAGAATCCACCTGGTTGTCCCTATTCCCCTGCATACAAATAAGCGGTAAACTAGCAGCCGTAATCGCATCCAAAGTCACATTCATTTTGGCAATACTCAAATCCTCACAAGCCTGAAAAGGATTCAATCCCTTTTCTAAAAGCGTCTGCCCTCTCAGCAATCTAAACTCTGCATTGTTAGGAAATAGCTTGATGGCACTCCCCCATTTATCTAAAGCAGTATCAAGGTCTCCGTCCGCATAGGAAATTTCTCCTTGTCTTGCCAACTCGTTGGCAGAAGCAAACATACTAGCAGCTTCTTGGCAGCCATTTCCTTTGGGTGAAAATACCGCTCGAATATTGTGCAAAACGTTAACTGGCTTTTCTTCGTAAGTACCAGGGTGCCATTTGCCAGCAGTCAAATTGAGCAATTCGATTAATTTGAATTGAAAGTCAATACCCAAATTATCATAGTCGATTATTTCAACGATTCGCAGGTTACCCTCTTTGGAAATTACCACTTGTGCAACCATAGTTCCTACAGAACAGGAGTCTTCAAAACCAGTTGGAAAATTTAAATCATCAAGTATTAATTTTTCCATGTCTTGTATGGAACTCCCATAAATCGGAATAGTGGAATATTGATGATAAATGGTATCCGTTCCAAAGACATTGTATGGTAAAGCTGGAGGTGCCGGTTCTGGAATTTTAAATTTAACTGGAATGGTCATTAAATAATCCACTGTTTGGCCAGCCTTGACTGCAGGAGACCAAAGATTATTCACCTTCTTTAACTCTTCCAACACTCTAGAAATTTCTGCGCCACAACCTCCGCCGATATCTTTTAGAATCTTATGATCAGAGACATTTCCAAATTTATCAATCCTAATTTCTGCGACTACCATTCCTTCGATCTCCTGAGTCAAAGCGGAATCTGGATAAATAACGTTTTGAAAAATATAGGAAAGAATTCCTTGATTCGAACATTGTTCTTGCTCTAATACATTTGGAACATTCAGACATTTTCGGAGCACCGGTTTCTGATCAACAATACGCATTGCATCTGTCTGAGCAATTAAAAATTGAGGCAATAAAAATAAAAGCAGGATAAATATTCTCACGGTTAGTTATATGTTCGTTAATAATAATACGAGTCAATTTCCTTCCTCCAATTGACTACTTCGTGCCAACAAAGATAACAACGCAGCATGAATCTTCGGCGCTGTTTCGGGACCCAAAGACATTCCTTCTCCATATGGGGCTTCCGACTTGTCATAAGTAAAAGGTGCCTCAACATCCCATTGGCTTCTAGGTACAATATAACCCACCATATCATTGGAAAGTCCCATAAGCCAGCGATATTTCCCTGGCATAACTGATTGCAAGGAAGGAACCTCTAAGGCTAAATTTGCAAAATCAGCTCCTTCCGGCTCTTCAATTCCGCCGATAAATAATTCCGGATATAATTCCCCTGGGACATGCATAAAACTGGCTGGACCCAATTGCCAAAAACCCACTTCTGATCGAACTTGCATCCAGCTAGTTGTTCCACGATCGAGCAATCCTAGGTAAGCACCCAATCGAAAATTGGTATTGGACAACGGCAATTCAATAGCTTGTTGATGAGAGGTAAGGGTAGTATGGAAAAAACATGGCGCCCCTTCTTGTTGTAGGGACTCGGTTACAATTTTAGCCAAAGCATATCCTTGGGCTTCGGCTTTATCAAACGAGGGCTTTGTATAAACTACTTTGGTGGCTGGATGACGAATGGATAAATCAGGACTTGTGGTCATCAGTCCTCCGATGGCACCAGGAACAAAAATGCAGATTCCACTTTGGGCCGAAACGATGGTTTCATCTTCGTGTACTACTCCATCGGTAATTCCTTTTCTTAGGTAATGTACAAAGTCCGCAGTCAGTTCGATGTTCTGATCCCAAAGTGTTTCCACGTGATTTCCCCAGTTCACCAAAGTTGCAATGGTTTGGTTAGTGCGGATACTTTTTGCTTGCAAACTATTTACAGTTGGGTTGCTCACAAAGGGTGGCCGACTATCTTGTAGGAGCACTTTTGCTGAAATTGAATCTTGTCCTAAAGTAATTCTAGCGTCTTGTCGACTTTCAAAAGCTAAGATTAAAGATTGTACAGATTGATCAATTAAATAATCTAGGTAATCTTGATTTACACCCGAAGAAAATTCCTTTGCTCCCCAAAGGCCGATCAAATCTGGTGCTTGATGATTATGGGTACTGAGCACATAGATGTGCTCGACCCCTGTTTTTTCCTTAACCCTTTTACGAATCTCCCAGCACTGATCATTTCCTAAGCCGATCACATCCAAAGATAATATCCCTATTTGTTTTTTACCTACTTCAATAACTATGGCGCTTGCCCAAATGGAATCATGCACCCCTTGCATGGGTCTGCGAGGCTGAAAACCTGCTAGCCAAATAGCATCAAATTTTCCGTTGTCGTTTGCGTTATTGAATTCATCAATATTAGCATCATATTGTGCATCATTATTTTTATCGCTCCAAGTTTCAAAATATTTTGGAACGATGGGAAGTGCGGCTGCACCCACGCGAATTTTTCCTTCGGCTTGAATGCTATTGATTTCCCAACTGAGATCGGGGTGTCGATCCTTGAGCTGCCAAACCCCGTATGTGGCAGCGATCAAAAAAATGATGATAAGAAGGAGTATGGTATTACTCAGAAATGACTTCATGCAGGCTGCTTTGAATGAGGCCTACAATTCTTCATTGAAGTATACTTTGTAGAAGTGCATTCCTTTGTCCTCGTCAAAGCCTTTTTCCAAATAACTTTGTGCTGCCTCGGAAGCATGATCCAATTTAATTTGAATGCCGGAATCCAATGCGATCAGGTTACTCATTTTTTTTCGCGCCTTACTTACTGCCGGTTGCGATATTTCGAAACTATAATTTTCTGGAAAATCATAGGCTTCTTGAAACTGTTTGAATTTTCTTTCTCGAGGTTCGTCTTGAAGAATTTCCTCTTTAAATTTATTAAAGTCAAAACTTTCATTCGCAGCAAAATAATCCACGGAGTCGGCGATGAATTTCATTTGCTCTCCTTTCCCTGCATCCTTTGCCACTACTTCCGTAGAGAAGGCATTACAAAGTTCCATGAAGTTTTTGGTTTGATACACTTCATCTTTAACGGGTTCTACCAATAAAAATGAACGCAACCAATATTCTGTATCGTAATTATTATTGTCCACTGAAAGCACCCGATAGTTATCTCCGGCAGCAGAATCTAATATCAAACATCCTTTATCCAATCGGCCGAGATTAATTCCATCTTGAATGTTTAATTTCAAATGAGTTCCTCCTCCAGAAACTTTTAGGAATTCAGATTTTCGTTCCGACTTAAATATGCCGACTGCATTCACTAATTCGTCATCCACAATCACATCAGTGAAATGAGCGATAAATACTTCCCCAGACTTGATATTTGGATGCGTGGATTGATTATAAAGATGATTCAGTATAATTACTGATTGGTCATATAAGGTAGTCGGATCGATGAATACCTCTGCCGCCGCATTACGAATGGCATTTGCTCCTGATCTTTCATCCAATTCAAAACGGTAGCGTTGATCTTCTCGCTTAATGGGCTTCAAAAAGAAGGACAAAAGTGCTGCTCTTATCTCTACTTCAAGATCTGAAGTTCCTTCTGCAATAAAATTTCGTTCGGCTCTATGCTTGTTCCCTACTCGATGGATAGCAATCGCTCCCATCCGGATATCATTATATCTAATCATGTTCTTTCTGATTTGACCGGTGAAGATAGGGAAAATGGAAGGGTAAAAAAACTGCCTTTCTAACTAGATTTGCATTAAAGATCCTTAGCACATCTAAAGCCAGTGTGATTCAATCCGGTATCTGTAGTAGAGCCCATGCGCCGAGCATTTCTATACCCCGAACAATAGCTGTCGTTACAGAGAAAAGACCCTCCGCGAATGACTTTTTCCTGCTGGTAAGGCATCATTGGATTATTGGCTTTCTTAGGCCCCAAATTATTTTTTTGCCCCGCCTTGGGTTGTTTGTAATATTCAACATCATACCAATCCTGGCACCATTCCCAAACATTTCCAGCCATATCGTAAAGTCCATATCCATTTGCGGGAAAGGACTTGACAGGGGCTGAGGTTTCAAAGCCATCCTTCAAGTCATTTTTATAGGGGAAAAAGCCTTGGTAAAAATTAGCCTTAGATGCACCCTCGCTAACAGCCTCATCTCCCCAAGGATAAATATTATCCTTTTTTCCTCCTCTTGCTGCCCACTCCCACTCTGCTTCGGTCGGCAATCTTTTCCCGGCCCATTGGGCATAAGCGTTCGCATCTTCCCAGGCTACATGCACCACAGGATGATCCATCAACTCAGTAATATCAGATCCGGGCCCTTGTGGCTGTCGCCAATTTGCACCAATGGTCCATTTCCACCAAGCGGCAGGATCACGTAAGGAAACAGGTTGGGTCGTTGCTTTAAAAACTAAGGCACCTGGAGCTAGAACACTATCCGGAGGAGCCACAGCATTTGGTGGCAATTGTTTTTTTATCTCTTCCCAATCTATGGCTCTTTCGGCCACGGTTTTATATCCAGTAGTTTCAACGAATTTGGAAAAAGCTTCGTTGGTAACTTCTGTTTCGTCCATTAGGAAAGCGGAGAGTTCTACTTGGTGTTTGGGGTATTCGTTTTGGTCAGCTTGATTGTTGTCTCCGCCCATGTTTAGGGTTCCTGGGGGGATTTGGATCATTCCTTCGATTGACGTTGTGAATACAGTTGGTTTTTCTGTTGGGGTGCAAGCCAAGATGTTAATGCAAAGGACAATTATGACGATGTAGTATTTAGACGAAATCATGGGGTGAAGATAAGCTAAGTTCATACAATAATATTCTCCATTAAATATTGTTATATTCACAATATACTCATTCCAATTTCAATGAATTTTCAAAACTATAGCATCTATTTTGTAGTATTAATTTTAAGTATCATTGCCTTCTCAGGCTGTAGAGAACCCTTATTCCCTGGAACATTTGAGGGTGAGCTAAATGGTGCTACTTGGAATCCAGATGTTCAGTTTAAAAAATTAGAGGTCGATGATAAAATTTGCATTGGGATAGAATTTGAAAGGTTTAATGACAATGATGAACTTAGAGAGGATTTAACTATACGTGGGGATTTTGAGGAAGAAGGGACATATAATTTGTCTGATACCACTGCAGTTAATGGCGCCTGTATAAAGAGAGTATTTTTATTACATTTTGTGTCTGACGGAGATGCGACAATAGCAACTTACAAGGTTGATACAACTGGTGATTTTGACTCTGAACTCATTATAGAAAAGTCTAAAAACGGTAAACTAACGGGAGAGATTTCCATTTTTATGATTAACATTGGGGAGGCTGACCCTGATAATGGTTATCCTGAAACTATGCATGTTACTGGGAGTTTTGAAGCGAAGCGGGAGCGGTAGGCATTTGCCTTTGGCGCAATTTGCTGCGCCGCAATGAGTACAAGTCACCAAAGGTCTTTTGGCACTCATCTATCTTTTTTTTTATTATTAAGGAATCAATACAAAAAAGCCTTTTAGGGTTGTGATTCCACTCATCATGTGAAAGGAGATGTGATAAGCCCAACTTCAAAAAGGAAGTAGAAGTATTGATAAATCAATAGGAGTTATTTATTTAAACGTTACTTGTAACGTTGATGGAATCTTAGGCCGCTAGCCTATTATAAACCAATCAAAGAATTTGACTTGTGTGCTCAGGAAAGATCAAAGAATGTTTCTTCCTGCTATTTCGACTCCATTTATTTCTTTTCCATACCACACCCAGTAGCAGCAAAACGGGGCTATTCATCCATCCACATTTTACAAAAAATCAGTAAAAGAGAAAAAAACAAACTTTAATTTGTAATTATCGTTACAATATTATATATTTGCATTATAATAATTGATAATGGCAGGAAGACCTAAACATTATAGTGATACAGAATTAATTGACAGCGCTACAAAAGTGTTCTGGAAAAAAGGATTCCATGCTGCTTCCGCCCAAGATTTGATGAAAGCAATGGATATTGGGCAAGGGAGTTTTTACCGTTCCTTTCCTCAAGGTAAAAAGGAATTGTATCAAAAGTCTCTAAGTCAGTTTTTGGAAAAATCAATTCAACAGTTTTATCAAGGTTTAGGAGAAGCCTCAGATCCGATACAATTTATCAAAGATTTTTTTGCGATAATTATCCGTCGCGAAAATCAAGAAAAAATGAATGGTTGTTATTTGGGTAATTGTATAGTTGAATTAAGTAGTCTGGACGAAGAAACCAAATTGCTTTCTACTGAATTGCTTTCAAAATTGAAAGACGGATTTGAAAAAGCCTTGAAAGATGCTCAAAAAATGGGCAATTTGGATGCGAAAAAGTCTCCTACCCTTTTGGCTTTACATTTAATCAACTTTTGGAATGGCATTAATATAACTCAAAGGATGTATCCAAAGGGCAAACAATTGAAAGCATTGATTGATCTGAATTTACAAATATTGGAATAAATTTTTTTATCCTATTTTGTAATGTTTATTACATTATTGCGCCTTAAACTCTAGCTATTTCTTAATATAAAATTTAAAAAAATGAACCTTACAAAATCATACATTGATAAAAAAGTCTATCCCGTAAAACATCAAACAGTAGACATAGACGGCATATCAATTTTTTATAGAGAAGCGGGTAATCCAGCCGCAGAAACTATTTTAATGCTGCACGGTTTTCCATCCTCTTCCCACATGTATCGAAAAATAATTGAGGGATTAGCCGAGCAATATCACGTCATAGCTCCAGATTATCCTGGATTTGGTTTCAGTGATACTCCATCCATAGCGGATTTTGAATATACATTTGATAATATATCAATAGTCATGAAACAGTTTATTAAAACTTTAAAGTTAAAGCAATTCTACTTGCTGATGCAAGACTATGGGGGGCCTATTGGCATGCGAATCGCAACTGCCGATCCTGGCCTTATTAAGGGTTTGATTATACAAAATGCGAATCTATATCTGGAAGGATTAGGGGAATGGCCTCAAAAGATGAAAGCCTACGCGGAACAGAAAGCATTTGAGGAGTTGGCCGCTTTTAAAAATTACTTGCTCTCACCAGAAGGTATTAAGGAACAATATATTGCTGGGGCATTCCATCCTGATAAAATAGACTCTGTTGCATACTTGACTGATAACGCATTTTTTGATAGAGCGCATGTAAGAGAAATTCAAACAGTTTTGATGAACAATTATGCTTCCAATTTCCCAAAATATCCTGAATGGCAAGCCTATTTGAAAAAATTCCAGCCACGAACGCTGGTGCTTTGGGGAGAACATGACAAATTCTTCAGCAAATCAGGTGGCTCAGCTTATGGCAAAGACCTAAACAATGTAGAAATCCATTTTTTTAACGGTGGACATTTTATGATGGAAGAATACCCAGAGGAGGCAACATCCATTATCAGCGCATTTCTCAATAAATAGCAATTTTTTTTAACCATTTTTGTAACTTTTGTTACAATATATAATATCAATTCTAATTATTAACATTTTAAAATTTATTACAATGAAAGTTACCATTTTAGGAGCCGGCGGAAATATCGGACAAAGAATCACAAAAGAAGCTGCAAGCAAAGGATACGAATTAAATCTTATTACATCAAAGCCAAAGTCATTTTTTGATTTTGAAAAACAATCGAATATTTCTACCCATCAAGCTGACATCTTCGAAACAGAAGATTTAGCCAAAGCATTTGAAGGCAGCGATGTAGTGATAAGTGCCTATGCACCTCCCCACGATAATAACCAATTGATAGTTCCGGCATCGAAGTCATTACTAGAAGCTGTCAAGCAAGCGGGTGTTCGATTGATAGCTGTAGGAGGTGCTGGAAGTTTGCAAGTAAATGAAGATACACAGTTAGTGGACAGCCCTGAATTTCCTGCTGATTATAAAGGCATAGCCTTAGCACACAGAGACGCTTTGGAAAATGTCTATCTTAAAGAAGCTGAAGCGGATTGGACAAATATTTCTCCTGCAGCATATATTTTTGAAGGAGAGAGAACCAATCAATTTCGATTAGGCGAAAACAATCTAATAGTTGATGAACAAGGAAAAAGTGCTATTTCCATGGAAGATTTTGCAATTGCAATAGTGGACGAAGTAGCGAATAAAAATTACATCAAGAAAAGATTTACCGCTGGATATTAATCCAATTTAGCAATCATCCAATTAAAACTAATATCGTTATGAAGTTATTCAAAAATTTTAAATGAGCCTTTAACCATTAAAGTTTTTGATACAATAAAAGGCCCAATTTTCATCGCTTTATCTATAGCAGTTAAAACTGTCTCGAATAAAGAGTGCGCCGTAGTATGCCCTAAGTGGGTATACTGCGGATGATTGGGAAACCGACCATAATTTAGTGCTTCTGCCCTTAAGGCTACTATAAGGCCGCCAACCTGCAAGGCAATGAGTTCAAGACGCCGAGGTTAAAAATTTTCTCCCCTAACTCTCAGGTAATTATCGGATGATCCATCGCTCTAAATACGATAATTTTATTAATGAGATGGAATCAAAATTCAACGTAACTCTTAGCTCAAAAATTTGGATCAAGCATAAAGTCCCTACTGCCTTTTTAACTTTATTATTAAATAAACTACAAATAAGTTGATATAAAGACCTTTTTATCCTATATTTGTCTTGTAATCATAATTAAATAAAAAAGAGCAATGTTTTCTAAAGCTTGTGAATATGGGATTCGAGCGCTTACTGTAATCGCAGAAGCAGGAAAAGAACATAAAAAAATAGGGATGAAGGATATTTGCAAATTAGCAAAAACGCCTGAATTTTTTACCGCTAAGATTTTGCAGAACTTAGTGAAACAGAAAATTATTGGTTCCCAAAAAGGGCCGTCTGGAGGATTTTTTATCGCAAAAGATTTAGATAAAATTACACTTTATGATATCGTAGAAGCCATTGATGGCAAAGAAATTTTTGTCAAATGTGGATTAGGTCTTGATAAATGCAATGCAAAAAAACCATGCCCGATGCATAGTCAATTCGAGTTGGTAAGAAATGAACTTAATGAGATGTGTCGAAATAATAACTTGGAAGATCTAGTACAAGGTTTTCATGGCGAGGTCTATAACAGATAGTTTTTTTACTAAAATAAAGGATATTAAGGTCTTTTTATACTTATAATAAATCATTAATTATGTCAACAATTAGTAAAAGTATTTTCAACCAAACAAGTGGTCTTAAGAGAGAAAATTTTTTTCATTATCTGCTCAATAGATATATGACATATGCTGAACAACAGCAGACTCAATATCTGTTTTGGTATATGAAAGTCATAGTAGTTATTCCTTGCGTTTATATGGTGCTATCCATTTTTGCAATGGCTACGTTAACAGTGAATTACATATGGTTCGTTGGGCTGGGAATGTTATTGTTTTTTGCAAATGTGGTTGCTCATATTGCAGGAACCAAAAGCACTTTTTACGTACCACTTTATCATTTCACAACCGCTTTATTTATTCTAATTCCAATCATCACTTATATCCTATTTTTATGAGCAATAAAGTCAAAATTATAGTATTAAAATCTTCCTCTAATTCTAAAATCCTTAGTATTTCTGGAAATCCAGGTGATTCATTATCAGAACACAAAGTCGATAATCACGCCTTGCTATTAATGCGAACTGGTAACATAATTTACAAGGAGGAAAAGCGAAGTCAGGTTCTTTCGGCAGGAGAAATTTGTGATATACCAGCGAACATTGTTCATCAAATAACTTGCTCAACCAACGCAGCATTTTTTGTTGTGATGCCTAATTCAGCGAAAATGAAATTTGAAAAATGAAGCTAAAGGCGCTAATTATTTTAATGTTAGGCATTTGGGTCGGAATGGTGATAGGTATTTCCTTTTTGGAAGCACCCCTTAAGTTCAGAGCGCCGAACATGACGCTTTCATTAGGCCTTGGAGTAGGTCAAATTGTTTTCTCTGCCTTAAATAAGGTAGAGATTGTATTCTCCGGCATACTTGCTTTTTATTTAATGCTTCAATACAAAGGGCTAGGTTACTGGATCATATTTTCACTAAGTATAATCATACTTTTAATTACAATACAGAGTTTATGGTTGTTACCTGTGCTAAACATTCGAGTGGATCAAATCTTATCTGGCGGAATAGTGGAGAAGACTCATCATCATTTTTATTTTATCGCCGCTGAAGTGCTAAAAGTGGTTTTATTAATTTATGGTTTTTTCAATATTTACAAATATGGATGACATTTCGGATAAAGCAGATATAAAAGTATTTGTAGATGATTTTTATTCCAAGGTGAGAATTGATCCACTCATAGGTCCTGTATTCGCTTCAATAATTCCTTCGGACAATTGGTCCCCGCATTTAGAACGGATGTATAGCTTCTGGAATACTGTTTTGTTTGGGCAAGCGGATTATCGTGGAAATCCATTTTCGAAACATGCAAAATTGCCAATTAAACAAGTCCATTTTGACCGATGGATTGAATTGTTGATTGAGACATTAAATAACTCTTTTGAAGGAAAAAAAACGGAAGAAGTAAAGACAAGAGCTATTAAAATGGGTAAATTATTTCAAAGTAAATTGGAGCATATTCAAGGCAATAATTCTTTTAAAAACCTCTTTTAGATGTTTTGGATTTACTTTATCGATAGTGTTGGAAAAAAGCATAAACTGAATTATCAGCTATATGAATACAATAATCTGATGGAATTGATTTGGGATCAAGGGCTAGAGGATTGGGGGGATTACAAAGGACGAGCCTGGTGCGGTACCTGCCATGTGGAAGTGTCTAACTTGGAGGACCTTCTCCTACCTGATAGAGCAGAAAAGGATCGTTTAAGGAAGTTATCCAATACCGTTGCCAATAGCCGTTTGGCCTGCCAACTATTTTTGGTTAAAGAGGTGCATCAAATGTCCTTTGGATTTATTGGAGACGATTAATGCATTTATCAGTGTAGATTTTGGTTGATTAATTACAATGCAAATTTAAAGAGGCGAGGGAGGTGTGGGTACACCCGAATGGGTGAAAATGAGCACGGGTTAAAAAGCTTTGAGGAATAGACAAAGGCTTGAAAAGTATTCGAAATAAACTTCTTGTATGTTGCAAACAAAAAGAGACCGGACTTTCGATTGATCTCTTTTGTGCCCTGAGGGGGACTTCCCGATGATCGCTTCGCTCTATGGGGATAGACTTCTTCGTTTGAATTTTAGGAGGAAATAATAAACGCCAAATTTCCTGAGCTTGAGCAGTATTAAAAAAGGCTCCTCAATAATAGTTACAATATTGATATAAATCTGTTAATTTGCGCTTCCATTAAAGCCCGGGTGCTGAAATTGGTAGACAGGCATGCTTGAGGGGCATGTGTACTTATGTGCGTGGGGGTTCGAGTCCCCCTCCGGGCACAAAAGGTCTGACGAAAGTCAGGCCTTTTTTTGTTTGGAGGGGCCCGCTGATCACCATACCTTCTATTCTTAGCGTTCGCACTAGTAAAAAGAAACACTATCAATCTCTAAATTGAAGGGGCCCGGGGACTTATCACTAAGTATAAATCCCATTCGTATAATTGCTGCAAATTCTTCAGAAGGGCTGCCTTTTCGGACCACCTCCCCGACTTGTAAGAGATCAAATTCGGCCAATGGCATTTTTATCGTGGTCCATTCCTTCGCTGAGGTGGGAAAGGTATACTTGTGATTCGGGCGCCACCAGCGTCGGTCACTGGTTAAGGAGAAACCATATGATCTTCCATCTCCTCGAACTCGAATTTCAATTCCTTCCAATTCGGAAAAATCTGAGTTGGAGAAAGGACTACGAAAGGAGGCAAATCCGCCATTATTGGCTAGAGATAGATTTCCGGTGAAGCGTACGGAATTTTCTAGGTTAATGGCGCGGGAGGAGGAGCGACCGCCCATAACGTCGTCGTTGATGATTACCCAGTTGTCTGCGTCAGAGAGAGGGAAATCAATCTTATTGCTAAATAACGAAAGACTTAAGTTTAGCATCAATAATATTTGTAATAGGGTCATATTTTTCTTTTTACCTACTACTAACAACGAGATGCTGGTTCTGTTTGATTAGGTAGGAAATTTCACCTAGTTAAGTATACCCTATTTAAGGTCACCTTTATAGTCAGAGGAAAAATTGTGGAATCTTTTCTCTCTTTTTCATTTCATGACTAAGCAGTACATTTGTTGCATAATTTATCACTATGCAACTCATCGCACTTGGTTTTCTAATACTCAGTACTGGAATCGTGATTACACTTTTCACCGCTATATTTAAACTTATCAATTTTGATTTCGATAAAGAACCTTTGAGTGCAAAAGTGATTTTCAAGATTTTCAAATTACCTATATTGTTTTTCCTGTTATTAATCCTCTTCATTGCTTTCGGTATACCGATGCTAGAGCAATTATAAATTAGGAAATTCCATTTGTAATTATTGTAACTCCGCAAGATGGCTACTAAGGAAATAAAAAAAATAATCTCCGATCAATTGCGTGTAGAACATTCTCGCCGAAACACTGAAATTATACGGGAGTATGTCGGTACCGACCCCGAAAAAATGAAGGCCCTGATAGACATTATTATGGGGGATGATTTACAATTACATCAAAGGGGATCTTATGCGCTGAATATCATTGGGGAAGTTAGACCGGAGATGGTGCATCCACATTTGACAAAACTTTTCAAACTCTTACCTGATCCGCCACATGAAAGTTTCTCTAGAGCTATCGTTAGGATTTATGGGAAGAATGCTGTTCCCAAGAAGTGGCAAGGGAGATTCGTAGATCTTTGTTTTGGCTATCTAGAAAATCCAAAGTGTCCGGTTGCTACTCGAATTTTTAGCATATCTGTATTAATGAACATTGCTCGGCAAGAACGAGATTTATTGCCTGAGTTAAAGCTCATCATACTTGAGCATTATGAGCATGGAACCACCGGATTTAAGTCTCGGGCTAAGCGAACTTTAAAAGAAATTGACAAACTTGCTGCTGCGAATTCTTGAAATGACACGCTCTTTATTCTTGCAAAAAGATAAAGGTATTTACCTGTAAAAATTGTGGCGTAATATCTATTGGAACTCCAGATCCACCTAAAGGAATGTCGACAGTATGACTATGACCTCCTTCAAAATCTGTATGATTATTCACACCAAGAACGCCATTATCAGTTCCATAACTTGGCCGTCCACTTGCGGGGCCTCCGCTCACGGACCAATCATCTTGACGCGTTCTAATTGGATGACGATGATCACCATCCACAGAGGTGGTGCCGTTTAAAATGACATTGGGTAGGTTATTCTGGAGAAGACTAATCGTATTATTCCCACCTATAGATCCCGGAGCACCAACAGTTCTACTGGATAATACCCTTTCTCGCGCGTCTGGTAAAAAATCTACAAATCCGAGGGAAGAGGCGTTGATTTTCTGATTAGCCGTCAAAGTTGTGATGTCTTGTCCTTCTAATAAAACCCACCCATCATGATCTGCAGTTTGGAAACCCTGTTTGACATCTCCAATACGATGTACTTGATATGAAATTTGAACCCAAGCAGTACCGTTATAGTAATAATAAAATTGATCACTAGTGTTCATCACAATTTGTCCAATTCTATTCCCAGTACTTGGTAATACTGCCACCTGAGGAATGGCTATTCCGGCCATAGCTGTGGGCACATTAGGATCTACTGTCCTAACATCCAAATTCGATTCTGGGGTTTCGGTATTAACTCCAACCTGTGCAGAAGTTTGAAATACAGTAAAAACTATCAAAAGGTAAACTAAACGAAATTTCATTTTTTACCCAAAACTAAGGTTGTCTCACTCCTTTTTTATCACCCAAAAGGATGAATTTTATAGGAAATAATATTTACTTCAAACTATTATATTAGTAATGCTGACATCCGGTTAAAACGCATTTACAAACTTGGAAGCGCTAGTTTTAAAGCTCACGCTAAGTGAAGTTTAAAAAAAAATTCGCCAATTACTTGAAGAAAAAAAGTAGGGAAGTTGGATTACAACTTCGTGACCTTCTGATATTCTCCTTCCAATCCAATAATGTAAAGTCCTGGAGTCCAATCCGAAGTTTCGATTATCAATTTTTCTCGAATAGTACCTCCAAAAATTTTGATGCCCTGAAGGTTGTATATTTCTACTGTCCGGTTTTTTTGATCTTCGGCGTCTAATTTTACTTCTATATAGTCGTTTGCTGGGTTAGGAAAAATGATTAATCCTAAATCGGATTTTTCCAAGTGGGCTATACCAACTGTTCCCATATTCTCCGCATTGAAAGTAGGATCCATAATTTGAAAGTCCCCCACTCCATTTGGATATCTACCATAGGATACATCTTCCGCCAATTCAAAATAAGTTACCTGATCTAATAAATTTGCGGATGGATCACTTAGGGAGAGAGATTCTCCGTTAGCCGATAGTTTAAAGTTACTATGCAATCCTACCTGATCTATATCATCATCCGCCCAGATAATCAAATAACCTTCTGGCTCGATAGTCCAACCTGCAGGGAATTGCCATTTGGTAAAACTGGATAAATCGTCACTTAGATAATATCCCTCCAAGTTGATAGGGCTAGTTCCATTATTATATAATTCGATCCAGTCATCATATTCTCCATCCTGATCTGCCTGAGTAAATTCATTATCCGCCATAAATTCATTGATGACCAAATCTCCAGGAGTTATTAGTGAAGTGGTAGCTGTTATAGTATGGTATTCATGTTCCGCTCTTACTGGAGAAAATTTACCGATGTTATCATTTTCTGCATAAATAAAAAATTGGGTCAATACAGATTGAGGGGCTAAATCAAAACCATAAATGCCATCATTTGCCGCACCATCGTTGTGTGCGCCGTCATCGAACATTTCAAATTTATTAAAACGATCTCCAGCAAAGTA
>CALGJW010000301.1 GCA_937930025.1 uncultured Saprospiraceae bacterium
TCGAAAAAAATATCCGAGAGAATAAAGGATTCTTTGAAGAACCCGCTCCGGATAAAATGAAAATGTGGGAAAATATTTCCGCTAGGTTGCCTCAGAAAGAGAAGCCTAAGGTGATTCCCCTTTGGAAAAAAACAGGCTTTAGAATTGCCGCTGGCTTAATGTTACTAGTAGGCTTAACCATGTTTTTTACTAATAATAATAGCCAAGCAAATGACGCACAGGCTTCTAGTGAATATTTAGAAGTAAATAATTACTATGGCAAGCTAGTGGCCATGCAAGTAAATAAACTGAAAGCATCTAATGCTTTGAGTGATAAAGAGAAAAAAGACTTTCTTGAATATATCGATGAATTAAACCAGGAACAGGTGCTACTTAAAAAAGAGCTACAGGAAAACCTGGATAACGAAGTGATTTTGGAAGCCATCATCAAGAATTTTAATCAACAAATTGAACTGATTGAGCATTTATTGGATCGCTTAAATCAAACAAAACCAGAGAAAGATGAAACAGGTATTTCCCTTTAAATCAATTGGCATATTTCTAATGCTAATTTTACCAACTGCCGGATTTGGGCAGTATACAGCAGAAAGAACTACGACCGAGAATATTGATATCGAAACAGGTGCAGAATTCAAGGTCGAAAACAAGTATGGTGACATTACAATAATAGGATGGGACCAACCAAGTATAAGTATTGTAACTAAAATCACTGTCAGGAAAAAAGACAAAAGTGAAGCAGAGGAATTGTTGGATAGGATATCTCCAAAGATTTCAAATTTTGGAAGATATGTAAGTTTAAAAACTGAAATTGAAGAAAAAAGTACTGGATTCTTTGGACGATTGCTCGCCGAAGTTATTGAAATAGATTTGGAGTTGAGTAAGTCGGATATTGAAATTGATTTAGAGATCAATTTGCCAAGCACTACGGAATTGGAAATAGTAAATAGTTTTGGTGATGTAGTGATTTCAGATTGGAGTGCTTCAGTTAGGTCTGATATTCGTCATGGTGATCTACGTATTACTGAACCTATAGAAAGAGCCACCATAGACCATTCATTTGGGAAATTAAATTTTCTGAGTATCAATAATGCAAGTATTAATCTTAAAAGTGGAAGGCTGAAAGCAGATAGTATTAATGACCTGCGTTTGGAATCCCATGGATCGGAATTAGAAATTAAGGAAGTTGGATTTCTAAATTTAATTTCCAATAAAGATGAAATTCGAATAGGAAAAGTCAGCCGTATTAAAGGTGAATTAAGATTTGGCAATGTATTTTTAGATGTCGTTCAAGAGGAGATTTACCTTGATCTTTGGGTGACTGACTTGAGGGTTAGCAAACTGAAAAATACTGCCCCAAATGTTTTTGTTCAACAGCAAAATTCTGAAGTAGATATCAATATCGCTGGAACCGCATTCGATATGTACGTCGAAATGGAGGGAGGAATATTTAGAATACCTGAAAGTATGGCTGGTGTTGAATCTAAAGTTATGGATGAAAAAAGTAATTATAGAAAGGTGTCAGCTAGGTACGGTGCTGTAAAGAATGGAAAAATCACGTTAGAAGGGAAAAAGGGATTCGTAATACTTCGTGAATTATAAGGGTGCCTTCGGCAATTGCCATTTATAAAAATATTAATTTTTAGATCGAACAAGCATGTAGTTACCGAAGGTGACCTGAAATCATATTATCAATAACAATCTTATCAACTTTAAAATTAAAAGTCATGAAAAAAGTAATACTCTTAAGCCTGTCATTAATTTTGACACTCTCTGTTTTTGCTCAGACAGAAGAAAAGACCGTAGAATCTCCAGTCGCTGAATCTGCTTCATGGAATGAGATGGAGACCATGGAAACATTCGCCAAGCGAAAAGGGACTCATGGATTTTATATTGGAGTTGGAGGAGGATACGCTGGCGTTGGAAACATAGATTTTGCCAATGTTGAAGCTAAGTTCGCTTATGTGAATGATCAGAAATTTGAAATAGGATTTGGTGGACAAACATTCCAAAGCTTTGAATCCATTGCAGCCGCAGGAGAACAAAATCAATTTGTTGGTGGAGCGTTAGGAGGAATGTATTTGAAAGCTATCTTTTTTGGAAGAAAGAAAATGCATGTTTCAATTCCTTTGTTCCTTGGAGTAGGTGCAGCTGCCGTTTATGAGCAAGACCAAACAGATATTTTTGATTGCTTTGACCCGGAAGTGATTTCTTCTTCTCCATTTTTAGTCGCAGAGCCAGGCGTAAATCTAGAATTTAATATCAGCAAAATGCTAGGTTTTGAAATGGGCGCAAAATATAGAATAAGCTCTCAAACCGATTTCTTAGGGAATGGAATATCAGACCTGAATGGTCTAGTGATCAGCGGGATGCTTAAGGTTGGTTTATTTGATTTTGGCGGTAAGAGAAATAAGATAAGAATGGATTAAGGTATCTTATTTAATTAAATTAAAATGGCCCTTCAAGTAGACTTGAAGGGCCATTTTTATAATGCAAGTTTAGCTAGAGTTTTACAAACTGAGTTCGATGAATTACTTTTCCATCGGTTAATTTTAAAATGTATGTCCCCGCACCGAGGTCATTTACATTCACTTGTTCATTAAACTTAGATCCCAAAACATTAGAAAAATTATTTTGCATTATTCGTTTTCCTTGAGCGTTAAATATTTCGATTTGTACTTTTAATGCGTTCAATTGATCTACTGATATGTTTAATACTTGAGCTGTAGGATTTGGAAAAACATTCAGTGAAAGGACCTCTGATTGATTGCTTAAGGAACTAATTTCTTCTGCTTCGATTTGAAAGTCCCAAATTCCTCGGCCATAAGTTCCAAACCTTACCCGATCCAAGCTTGGAAGATATTCAACTGACCAATAAGTTTGATTCGGAGCCGCTAATCCTGACATGTCGTACCATTTTTCGTCAGCTACTACATAGACATAGGGACCCGCTTCAGTTGCAGCGAAAAATAAAGATTCATCTGCGTTAGCGGCTATTTCAAATACCAAAGTTGATGGTAGACCTGAACTCATATTGACAAAGGTCTCACCGTTATTAAAGGATTTATAAACTGGTGGATTTGAATAGCCTGCGCCGCCCATGTAAACAACATTCTCGTCAAGTTTAGAAGGGAAGATTGTTGATCCATAAAGGTAATGGCCATCAGGAATGAAACTCACTGTTTGGTCCCAGGTTTCACCACCATCAAATGAGTTAAAAAACCTGCCGTTAGTCGTAGCAACGTACCAGAGGTCCGGATTAATTGGAGAAGTTTTCATCATGGAAATTGTCCCTCCAGCAGAATTATCATAAAAGTCAAAATCAATTTGTGAAGTATCCAAAGCATTTGATGCTGGATTGTATTCCAGCTTTATTAGATAAGAACCAGCTCCACCTTCCATATTTCCACCAGCCAAATAAATGGCATTCTCTGAAGGATCTGGAGAGGGCATCAAGGGCGGAATCCAAACGGTTTCGTTTTCAGCTTCAATAGTCCAACTCGCATCGATACCACCCAAAGGATTTCCCCAATAGCTTACCCATCCACCAGGATAAACCATCCACATATGGCTTTCATTTTGAGTAAATACTATATGTCCATAATCGCCGGAGATCACCTGATCAAATAATGCAATATCCTCCGGAGATCCATTTGTTGATC
>CALGJW010000302.1 GCA_937930025.1 uncultured Saprospiraceae bacterium
TTCCATTTTTTCCAATGATTCGATGGCAAGGGATAATGATTGCGATCTTGTTTGCGCCATTAGCACTGGCTACTACACGAACTGCTTTTGGCTTATTTATCCTTTGGGCTTGTTGCCCGTAGCTTGCAGTTGTTCCAAAAGGAATCTTAAGCAAGGCATCCCAAACTTCTAATTGGAAGCTTGTTCCTTGTGGATTAAGTTGAACATCAAACGACAGTCTTTTCCCTTTGAAATATTCGTTGAGCTCTTTCTTTGCTTGATTGATGAATTTATTATCGCCGATAAAAATTTCAGCTTGCAATCTTTTTTGTAAATCTCGAAATTCAGATTCTATTGTTTTGAGATCTGCGAATTCCAACAAAAGGATTCCTTGATGATTGGCGCAAATGAACATGGGCCCGAGTGGGGTAGTCAATCTATTGATTAATATTTGATTTTGATTCGCACTTTGGGATGGAGATTTCCCTATGAGTTTTTTAAAGGTATAGCCAAAACCACTTAGCGACTCATAACCTAAATCATAGGCTGTAGTACTTGTTTTTTTCCCATCCTTTAGATCTTTTAATGCATTATTAATACGATACATTCTTTGATAGGCTTGAAAGGTAATACCGTATTGTTTCTTAAACCACCTTCTAACTTGTTCTGGGCTGATCTTCAAATCCCGAAGTTTTTCATCAGAAAATTTTTCTCCAGGGTTTTCTTTAACTAAGTTGATAGCCCGCCTAACTTGTGCGGGAGTCTCGCCAGAATTTTCAGTAGGCTTACAAATTTTGCAAGGGCGATAACCATCCTCCAAAGCCTGCACGAAAGTGGAATAAAAAATCACATTCTCTTTCTTTGGTTTACGAGCTCTACAGGTGGAAATGCAAAATACCATGGTGGTTTTAACACAGGCATAGAAAATACCAACGTAATTGCTATCGCGATTCAATAATGCCTCATAAAATTGGTCAGTTTTCTTCGAAGAGCGCACAGGCATTTGGTAATTTTTTGTTTATATCACCCCGCGAAGATCCATTATAGATTTCAGTCTAACAACCGATTTTTTGACAAGTATTTTTTAGGAAAATAAATAAGACCATTCACCAAACATTCGACCTCTCGACCTCTCGACTTTTTTACTTCTAAACCATTCACCAAACATTCGACCTAAACCTTTCAACCTCTAAACTTCTCAACTTTTTTACATCACCGGACATTCGACCTAAACCTCTCAACCTCTCAACCAATCACAGAACATTCGACCTAAACTTCTCGACTTCTAAACCAATCACCGAACATTCGACCTAAACCTCTAAACCTATAGACCTCTCAACTTTTTTACTTCTAAACCCTTCACCAAATATTCGACCTAAACCTCTCGACTCCTCAACTTCTTAACCTCTAAACCATTCACCGAACCAATCACCAAATATTCGACCTAAACCTCTAAACCTCTCAACCTCTCAACCTCTCAACTTCTAAACCATTCACCGAACCAATCACCGAAAATTCGACCTAAACTTCTCAACTCCTTAACCCCTAAACCATTCACCAAATATTCGATCTAAACCTCTCAACCTCTAAACCATTCACCGCAAATTCGACCTAAACCTTTCAACCCCTCGACCCCTCAACTTTTTCACTTCTCAATACTCCAAAAGGGACTTTCAGTAGCACCAAATTGATTTTCAAAACTACCGTAGGTTTGCACATTGAAATCCAAGACAAAAGATTTTCCAGCCTGTATACGAATACAAGTATCAAACAACATAGCAAGGGCGCCATTCTTTTTTCCCTCATTTGTTTCAACAGGAAGGAGACTCATCACACGTTGATTGGAGATGGTAAAAAAGTTGGCAGCCTGAAGTTCTCCATTAGTTGTTTTGACTCCTGACAAAAATCCCCATCCCCGATGTAAAGCGTTATACATTATTCTCAAATAAGTGTGATAATGTACATCCTGCCAATTAGGATCATGTGCCCGATAAAGATCAACAAGGACTTCTGGTTTTAGATTATTAACCGCGATCAAATTTTTTAACCTCGCTCGCTCTAATTGCTGTTCTAAAAAGTTATCATAGCCTCCACTAATTGACTCATAACTTTCCCTAAGCAGTATCATTGCATTTGTATGTTTCTGTTTGCTTTTCCAGATTGATTTTGGTGGTAGTTTGAGCCCTTCGTTAAAGTTGATAACCCCTCTAGATAATTGTTTGGGAATAGCATCAAGAATTGTAATAATTCTTTTTTCCGATAGGACATGTACAGAGTAAATTCCAATACTTCTTAAAAGGGGATGGCTATAAAGTTTTGATTTACTAATCCATGAACCAGGCTTTGATATTAATGGCAGCACCGATTCATAGTCCCCTTCCACTATGGCATCCCATTCTTTGACCACATTGTCTAAGTACCATTTATAACCAAAAATATTTCCATTTCCGGCGTAGTAGACACAACTGTTCCATTTATTGCGATCTATGTCTGCTCCTTTGATAAATCTAACTTCCATCTATTACACAACCGCTAGGCCTGCGATAAGTTTATATTGTACCGACAAGATTTTCGTAGAGCGGAAAAGTGGACATGTATTCATTCACTTCTCCCTTTATCGTATGAATTAATTTTTCGTTTTCAATTTCCTGAACCAATCGATCAATCCATTCTACAACTTGAACACAATCTTTTTCTTGAAAGCCTCTTGTGGTGATAGCTGCCGTACCTATCCGAATTCCAGAGGTAACAAATGGTGATTCTGTATCGAAAGGAACCATGTTTTTATTAATAGTAATCTCGGCTTGAACTAAAGCTTGTTCTGCCTGCTTTCCAGTAATTTTTTTATTTCTCAGATCGATCAGCATTAAGTGATTATCAGTTCCTCCAGAAATGATGTCGAATCCTCTTTCCACAAATGCTTCGCACATAGCTTGCGCATTTCTGATCACCTGTTTTCCATATCCTTTAAAAGCAGGTTGTAAAGCTTCATGAAAAGCTACTGCTTTTGCTGCGATAACATGTTCCAATGGTCCGCCCTGCATCCCAGGAAATACACCTGAATTCAAAATGGAACTCATCTTTATTGGATTTCCTTTTTTCGTCTTTCGACCCCACGGATTTTCAAAATTCTTGCCCATCATAATAATTCCACCTCTTGGTCCTCGCAAAGTTTTATGCGTAGTAGAAGTTACAATATGACAATGCTCCATTGGATTGTCTAGCAAACCTGCGGCGATTAATCCCGCAGGATGAGCAATATCCGCCAATAGGAGTGCGCCTACTTCATCTGCAATCGCTCTAAATCTTTTATAGTCCCATTCTCGAGAGTAAGCACTTGCCCCACAGATTATCATTTTTGGCTTTTCCTTCTTGGCAATGGCTTCTACTTTATCCATATCTATTCTGCCAGTTTCCTTTTCAACTCCGTAAAAGCTAGGCTGGAAATGTTTGCCAGAAAAGTTAACTGGAGATCCATGAGAAAGGTGACCACCGTGCGATAGATCGAAGCCTAAAATTTTATCTCCAGGTTGCAAGACTGCAAGAAAAACTGCTGCGTTGGCTTGTGCTCCTGAATGCGGTTGAACATTAGCATATTCAGCCCCAAATAATTCTTTTAATCGATCGATCGCTAGTTGTTCAACTTGATCCACAACTTCACAACCACCATAGTATCTTTTACCCGGATATCCTTCTGCATATTTATTCGTAAGACAACTACCCATTGCATCAATTACTGCCTGAGAAGTGAAATTTTCGGAAGCGATTAGTTCTACCCCTTCTCGCTGTCTTTTAAGTTCTTGGCCAATTAATTCATTGATCTTGTGATCTTTGATCATTTCCTGAAAGTTTAAGGTGAATAGTTAGATTTGGTAGGCAATATTAGGTCCTCTAAAACGACAAAATTACAACAAAATATTCTAACAAAAATGGACTATCTGCGTAGAATAGAGGACCTATTGGATAGATTATGTTTGATTAAAAATTTCCAATGATTATTCTTAGTTTTGAGCGAAACACTTAGTCACTACCAAATGAATTATACAAAAAGAATGTTTTTCATTCTTTTTCTTGCATTTTCTCCAATTATTCTGCTTGCCAAAGTAGATAAGTTACGTTGTATGTGGAGAACTGAACCAGCCACAACTATGGTTATCGGTTGGAATCAAATCTCCGGTAATGCTCCAGAAGTATGTTATGGAGAAATAGATGGAGGTTCTGACACGAATTATTACCCCTCTTGTGCTCAACCAGCTAGATCCATCCATTTCAAGGGAATGAATAATTATTTTGTTCGATTGGAAAATCTTATTCCAGATAGAGCCTATTATTTTATTATCGTAGACAGTGAGGGCGTTTCAAGAAGATATAGTTTCAAAACCGCCTCAAACAGTCCTGATAGTCGATTGTCTATTGTGGCAGGAGGAGATTCTCGAAATTTTAGAAATGCTAGACAACGAGCTAATCAAATGGTAGCGAGACTAAGGCCTGATGTTGTTATGTTCGGTGGTGATATGACTGGTGGCGATTCAGATCGGGAATGGATTGAATGGATGGATGATTGGCAATTAACTATATCTGAAGAGGGAAGAATCACTCCTATTTTGGCCACAAGAGGA
>CALGJW010000303.1 GCA_937930025.1 uncultured Saprospiraceae bacterium
GTTCCTGCCTTTTTTTGACTTCCTCGTTTGAAAAGACTGGCTTTCCTGTTCCTTTGCCTTTCCGAGATTTTGCTTGTTTTTTTTGCTGGAATTTTACTTTTCATCCTTGCCTTACTTTCTCGTGATTGTGCAAATGCCCAAAAACGCTACAGTCTTTTCTTCTGGGAAAATTGCTCTTTTCCGACGGGGTTTGATGACGGTCTTGTTTTTGATAATCTTTTTCAGGGGTTTAATTTTGAGGGTCTTGTTGAGGAAGATGTTCTTTTTTTTACACAGTTTAACGGCCTTGTCATTTGTTATCAACCATAAAATTGATACTAGGTACGCCTGCCGCGGGCCTTCTTTTTCATTGCCAAAAAGAAGCAAAAGTCTAGTTGGAAACGCACATTTTTTTCTTCGTTCTATCCTTCTCGTTTACTTGAAGTTCCTGCCTTTTTTTGGCTTCCTCGTTTGAAAAGACTGGCTTTCCTGTTCCTTTGCCTTTCTGAGATTTTGCTCGGCTTTTTTACTGGAATTTTACTTTTCATCTTTGTCTTACTTTCTCGTGATTGTGCAAATGCCCAAAACCGCTACAGTCTTTTCTTCTGGGAAAATTGCTCTTTTCCGACGGGGTTTCATGACGGTCTTGTTTTTGATAGTCTTTTTCAGGGGTTTAAATTTGAGGGTCTTGTAGAGGTAAAACATCCTAAATTTCTTTCCAATATTTGTTATATAGATATTCCTCCAAATGAAAATCTTTTGCCCAATTTTTATTCCGCTTAAATTGGTACATGAATTCTCTATAAAAGGAGTGTTTCGCTAAATCAGAACAACTTAATAAGTAGTCATCAATATCACTTAATTCATTTTTATTGAAATCGTACAAAACCAATGGTTCATCACCACCTATATTTACAACTCCTAAACCGTTGGCCGTTTGTAATTGAATTCTCGATTTTCTGTCATCAAGTATTTTCTTCCTATATTCAATCGGATTAGTGATCAAGCTAATTCCGTTTTCGTTTAAGAAGTTTCCAAATACCACATTCATCATCGGAACATCAACTCCTTCGTCAATCAAATCTTTTAAATGGTCAAGTATGGATGCTCTTAAACTTTCAATTGAAGGTGGGTCAGATCTAAGATATTCAGATTCTTTTACGTAGCACAATAGTCCGAAAAAATCTCCGATATTGTTAGCAATTAACTTTACTTCTTCGCATTCAAATTCACTTGGATCTACAAATATTATTGGGGCTTTTTCCAAATCTTTGTGCAACCCAAAATCTGTTAAAAAGCAAAAATGACATCCATCACCTCCTGTTTTCCCAAACGGAATTGCATCAATTGGAGTAGATGAATATCTGATGTTGTCCTCTAAAAAGAAAAATATTTCATCGAACATAAAAGTTAGTTCTTCGCTATACTCTATTTGCTTTAGTATTCTTGGTTTTTCAAACTTCATAATACCCTATCAGTTAAATTCATATTATACTTCCCTAGCTCAAACACAACTTTATAGTGCATGATCGTAAATATTTATACTGGAACATCTTGATTTTATTCCCCTCTCCATATATAGGGTGCTGTCATCTTAACGTTTTCTAGTTTCCCTCCATCTTTTAACATCTTATTGATGGCGTTGAATTCGGAACTCCATTTTACAATATTCAATATGATGTCATTTTCTGGATTTTCATTCCAATATTTTTTTGTTTCCTCTTTCATCATTAAGTACCTCTTGTTTTCTTGGTAATTCCTCTTAATTTTCTTTTCTTCGGAATAACAATCAAAATAGATTGACGGCCAATTTAATTGTGGCAATAAGTTTTCACAAAATGTTGTTGGAAGAAAAACCAATATTTCACCTGATTCAAATTCAGGGATTCCACTTTTTATTAGACATTCATGCAAATTCTCAATATCTTCTATTAAAGCATTATTCCCGATCAACTGAATACTCTCCACTATCCATTTCCGAAATTCAGATGGCACTTCATTTTCCAACTTCATTTAATTTATATTTTTATCAAAAAGTTTTTTTTTATTTGAACTGCTATTATCGTTTTTTACTCCTTAGCCACTCTGTCAGGTTGATATCTTCTAAAATTGATAGATTAGGCTCCTTTAAATCTATTTCCATCAAACACAACTTAAGTTCGTCTTCATATTTCTCTTGTCGTAATGCGATAAATATACTTGAATCCCCTTGGGATTTGAAATAATCCATCAAAGGCTGAAGCGTCTTCATTGGCGTTTTCTTATCTGCATAGATCACTCGGTAAATCTTGTTCCTATGGGATTCGGAAATTTTAATCTTATGCCATTCCTCCCATAATCTTATGTCTTCCAAACTTCCATATTTATTCCCGAAAGAAAGTTTGTGGTCAATTCCAAATTCCTCTTGAAATTCTTTTTTGGGCACACCAATAAATAATTCATTTTCCAAACTTTTCCTCTTTGAAGATAGACAATTATTCATCTGCACTAAGAGCTTGTTTAAATTTCCATTAATTGGCTGCAAGCGAAAATTTTTATGCTGAATTGCGTTAAAAATCCTCGTCATAGCTCAGGCTATGCCTACGTTTTTTGCCTTATTCAACATAAAACTTTATCACTTTCGCTCAATTATAGAAGTTTAAACAAGCTCTAAGGGCAAATCTATCTCAACATTTGTATCATAAAAATACTCACTTTGTTTATCACAGCAATCCAATTCACATTTTATTCCATAGAAAAGAGGAGACACTTCTTTTTCATTCCCGCTATCTTCTATAAAAATTATTTTGTCTTTTTCAACGCTATACTTCAGCTTTACCATGATTCCTTCTCCTCCAAATTTCAGCAATTTATCAGAATAGTGCCACCCATTTAAACCACCATATCCGCCAATATGTTTATTCAAAATTACCACCGTATCATTTTCGAAATCAATGGTCTTGGCAAACCTGTCTTCTCCATTTTCCGCTTCCAAATGCCAATGCCCTACGAGTTCTATGGTTTTATTTTTCTGTAGATTAAACTTGTAAAATAGTCCAGTTAGAAGGACGATAATTAGAAATATCTTTGTCTTTTTCAAGGTTTTAGATGTTAAACGTAAGTGATTAGTTGGTTTTCTTAAAAATGGAGGAACAGGAATTACAGTGTATTAAATCAAGTATGTAAAATTGACAGAGAAAGACTTAAAACTTACCACTTACTACTTCCCAGCATTATTTAAAATTTCTTTCCACTTGACAACTTGTTCGCTGGTGGAGGAAAGTTCTTCGTTTTTAAAATCATAGAAAGGAGAAAACTGCCATTCTTCAGTTCCTACACAGCCAATGTTTGACCATTTGGAAATGAATTCTACAAAGTTCTTGGCCAGTCTTTTTCCATGTAGTTCACCATCGTCATGACTGAGGTAGATTACTTCTGATTTGCCATTCACAATTTCTTTATTAAAGACAATTAAATCTCCGTTTGGAACTGAGATGAAGGGGACTTTGTCGTAGTAAATCCCTCCATAGGAATCATTAGGATCTGTCCAACAATCCCTTAGCCAGCCTAAGTAATTTTTATGAATTTCGACTAACAATTCGACATCCCATAAATACCCATAACCTCCTCCACAGAAGACCTCTTCAAAACCTTCAATTTCATCATTATTCATGTGCCAATTCAGTCTTACCGCAGAAGAGAATTTTGTCATCACTTCAACAAAGTCATTTGGGAAGATTTGATTCGTTGATTGTTCCATCGCATTAATCCTTTCTTTGGTCGTTGGTTTTTCGATTTGAAGGTCGTATATATTCCAGCCCTTTGACTCCATCTCTTTTAGTGGTTCCCACTTAAATTCGTTCCAACCTTTCGTTTCGGCAACCTTAGTGATCCATTTAAAGTTGTTTAACCATTCTTTCCAAATATCCTGATTCACATGCTATAGATTTATTTTTTAAACTACCTAAGAATAAGAATAACAAGATAGTCATTTTTAACACTTAATAAAAATCATCGCCTCAACAAAATAATTTTATTAATAATATAACTACAAAAAAAGAATAAGTTTAGGCTTCTAATCAAAAATCTATCTTGAAAAAGTGATAAGTTGTAAGCTTCTTCTTTTAGGTGTGGATCGTATATAAATTGAGGTTATTTTCGAGTGGGTAGCTTTTAAAGTTCATTTCGATGCTACTGCTGATGGTAAAGACATCCTATATTTAAAGGATTTTTCTTGCTTTGGGTAAATGACTGAACTGCTATTCTTAGGATTGATCTGATTGCTGCAACCTCCAAATAAAATTATTGTCTTTAAAGGAAAACAACATGCAAAGCCAAATCGGGAAACTCCTATTACTAATCGCATTAATCTCTTCTTGTCAAACCAAAGAAAAACAAACCAATTCATCAATTAACGGGTTGTGGGAATCCATTGGTTCAGGGTGGATTATTGAAATACAAGACAGCACGAAGTACACGATGTATGATGTAACTTCAATCTCATGCATGCCAAACTGGAAAGGTGAACTTCACGAGATTCTAGAATCCTTAATACTACATCAAGATACGCTTTCTCTTTCAACAGGAGTCATTACCTGTCAATTCACAAGAGCTCAAGAATTGCCTGAGATTTGCAATGTCGTTTTAGAAGAAAAAAAAGCAAAAGACCCCTTGTTTAATTTTGAGGTATTTGCAGAAACCGTAAAGGAACATTATGCTTTTATGGAACTCAATACTATAAATTGGGAAGAATTGTATCATCAGCAGAAAGGCAAATTGGATGAGCATACTTCAGAAGTTGAGTTGTTTGTCCTGATTGAAGAAACGTTAGAAAAATTAAATGACAACCATGCTTTTCTTGAAGCTACAGATGAGGTTCATGATGCATTGGATCAATTAACCGAAGAAAAGGAAGAAGACTCATCTGAAAGCGAACTCCCCGAATATGGAGATTTTCCAGTAGCCAAAATGGTTGCAAACCACCATTTACAGGAAGAAATGACTAAGGATTCTTGGTTGATTCAATGGGGGAAGATGACTGATGAAATTGGCTTCATTCAAGTGAAGTCCATGTGGCTTTATGCTGATCTTGAAATTCCTCAAACATTAATAGATCGTAAGGGTTTTGTAGAGGCTTTTATAGAAACTCGGCATAAAATGTACGAAGGAGATTATATTCAAAAAGAAGTAGAAGGTGTGCGTAAAATAATGGACAATGTCATGAAAGACTTGGCGCAAACCAAAGCGATCGTAATCGACGTTAGATTCAATGGAGGAGGACAAGATGCAGTGAGTTATGAGATTTTGAGTCGTTTTACTCCTGGAAGAAAACAAATTGCTACTCAAAAAATAAAAAGTGGCCATCAATTTACATCTACTCTAAAACTATTCATAGAAGGCGATGAAAATGCCTACACAAAACCTGTTTACGTTTTAACATCGCCACAAACGGGCAGCGCTGCTGAAGCGTTTTCGGTCGGAACCATGGCAATTGAAAATATGAAGAGAATAGGCGATCATACAAATGGAGCATTGTCAACTACTTTGGATAAAACACTTCCCAACGGATGGATATTTTCTATTTCAAATGAAATTTAT
>CALGJW010000304.1 GCA_937930025.1 uncultured Saprospiraceae bacterium
CATCCGTAGGAGTGAGTGAATATTTGACCGTTGTGATTAATTCTTCCTCATTTGGAATATCTGGATCGTCTGGATCACAGGAAGGGAAAAAAAGACACATTGATAGCAATAAAATTAAGGTTGAAAAGCTTCTGAACATAAGTTTTTTAGTTTTGGTACTGCGGCAAAGATAATATTTATTGCAACATTGTTGCATTTAAACGAATTGAATTATCATTATAGTATACTTCAACTTCAGCTCATTCAATTATTCTTAATATAGTATTGTTCCAATCAAATACGCCATTAGGTTTTAATTGGAAAATTGAAGTGAAAGTTTTTTAGAAGTGACTAAAGCTGCAACAGGTATTTACCAAACGACGTATAATTAATCAAGCAGCATTGACCTAACTAGAAATTATTTAAGAATATCTTGTTTTGAAAATACTATTCAACTGGCAATCAAATGATCGTCTGAGGGGTCTAGAATACATGTAAGGAAAGGTTTAACTTTGTTCTTTCCAGTTTGCTACGAAAATCATCTCGATTAAACGAAAATTGAATAGTAATTTGAACTTTAAAAGTTTACTTCTTGGCGCTCTAACATTGGGTTTGATCCTATTCACAAAGACCTTAAGTGCTCAGAATTTTATCAAGCGATATTTTGATAATATTGTAAATAATAAAAGTGATTTATCACAACCGCAACTCCTAGTTTATCCTACACTTGCTTTTGCCCCCGAAACAAGTTGGGAGATTGGTCTGAGCGCACTATATGTATATTTTGCCAAAGGAGATACGACTAATCGCTTGAGTGAGATAAATGCATTTACCTTTATTACTTTAGAGAATCAATACGGATTTTGGTTGGACCATGCCATCTATTCCGATCAGAATCTTTGGTTTTTCCTGGGTCGAGCACGTATCCAAAGTTTTCCTTTGTTTTATCATGGAATAGGAATCGATACACCAAAAGAATATATCGCAAGGATAGAAGCCAATCAAATTCTAATAAAAGAACGTGTTTTAAGAAAGTTGAAAAACGATATATATGTGGGTTTAGAATTCGATTATCAACGTTTATCTGGGACTGATTTTGTCCTTGCAGATCCAGAGAATCCGAATTTCGAATTGCCTTTGGGACATGATGGATCTAATAATATCGGGCTAGGCTTAGGTTTGATTCAAGATAACCGACATAATGTACTGAATGTAAGAAAAGGATTATTTTCGGAATTGGCTTTTCTACATTACAATCCAGCTTGGGGCAGTACATATAAGTTCACCTCGGTTTTATCTGATACTCGTGTTTATAGACCCATGGGCAAAAATAATGTCTTGGCGGTTCAGCTACTGGGGCAGTTCACCTTCGGGGATGTTCCATTCAATCAACTCTCGCTAATGGGCGGAGAAAGTATCATGAGAGGTTATTACTATGGCCGATATAGAGACAGAAATCAAATAGCGACACAAGTAGAATATCGCTTTTTACCCATTCCATTTAATTTTACTAACCGTTTAGGCTTTGCCGTGTTTGCTGGAGCTGGTTCTGTTTTCAATCAAACAGAAAATCTCAACATTTCAAATTTTGTAGTCTCCGGTGGTGCTGGTTTACGATTTTTATTGTTTCCTAAAAAGGATATTTGGACGCGCCTAGATTTTGCGGTGACGGAGGAGAGTACTGGCTTCTATCTATTTATCGGGGAGTCATTTTAAGTCTTACAAGTGAAGATTACGTTTGAAGTCATTCGGTCGTTTGCCGTATCTTTCCGAGTGTAATTAATGAGCAGGCTTTAATCCTATTTTATTTCGCTTCTCGAATTTTACCAAATAAGCCATAGGCAGCCCATAAAAACAAACTGCCAAAAAATATCGGAATGGCCAGAATGAAATAACTGATCTTTCGATTCATGATTTGGGCTTGGGCTGGATAATCGGAGCGATAGTAAATACGAACACGATCACCTATATTCCCTTTTTTTTCGGCACTATAGTGCTTAGCATTGTGCTTGTATTGTGTTCCATCTGCTATTTTGTATTCGTATACTTTTGAATAGCAATCATATTCCTCTCCTTCCCGATCACCTGATTTATGTTCACATATTTTGTGACGGAAATCCACCAAGACAGCTTCCGTTTCTTGTGCATTAGAAAAAAAGTGGCCCTGCTGACTATAGAAGTATCTGAACATCGCAAACATCACAACACTTAGGGAAAAACAAATAACAAAGAAGGATTTGAGCAAAAGCGGATGATATGTTTTCTTGGTTATGACTCCATAAAAGAATATTGTCAAGGCCGCCGCTAATCCGGTAAATACTAAAATGAAAAACATAAACGGGATCCAAGAGGCTTTATCTACGACCCTCCTTTTAGGTCCTAAAGAAACTTCAACCTGATCTCCAATGGCATGAATACCTAAAAAGTCCAATCCATAAAGTGTGTCATTCTGTATGGATGCTTCTGGATTGTTAACCACCTTTCCTAGGTAGCGTCCTTTTCCCATTTCGACTTCAAGAATCTCCGTAATTTCTGCTTGGACAATAGGGTATGCATTTATTTCTTGCACATATCTATT
>CALGJW010000305.1 GCA_937930025.1 uncultured Saprospiraceae bacterium
TAATTGTTCTTTCATCATTTCACTCAAAGCCAAATTCAATGTCTGATCTTTTAATTTCGGCTGTACGGTAATCCTCAGAAATTCTTCCACTTTTTTAGCGTATGATTCAAATCCCTCTTTATAAGTATTTCTTTTTCGGGAATATTTCAATAGTTCAAATTTCAATTGCCCCGTTTTGAGATGCTGCCATTGCGCTGGTATTTCGGATTTTTCAAATTCATCCATTTCCCAATTACTGTCTTGGAATTTATCAATTAAATCTTTCTCTTTTTTCATTCTGCCGAATTTATAGATTAGTCGATCTCTAAATGCTGGTGGCACCTCCCCTTTTGAATCGGATTGCTTCCCTTTTTCCTCTTTCGGCACTTCCTCAAAATAAGTAGATTTATAATCGTAATAATACTCAATCAATGAACGGTCATAAGGCGTTTTGAATTCGTCCATGTCAATTTCTTGGTCAATATTGGCATACCTTCCATTTCCCAAATTGGAGGCTTTTTCCCAGTGTTCAGTAATTCCAGTTGCTCTTGCTCCGCAATAAATAGTATTGAGTAATATGCCCTTTTTGATGGCCTCTTCGATGGATGCTTCAAAATTTATTTCCCCTTGGTCGAATCGCTCATTCCCTGCTACTATTAGGCATTTAAAAGCTTTTTCAGTTGCCCAAGAGAGACTATCCAATGAATTTTTGATTGCCCATCCACAAAATTCGTCCCCGCCTCCTAATTTCATTAGCCATAAATCTTCCGCAACTTTATCTATATCTTCCGTGAAATCTGTAATTAATTTTACATGTCCATTTTCGCTATATCCTTCATTTCCATAGGAGACTACTGCTAGTTCAATGATTGTTTCCAAACTATCTTTTTGGAACCCTTCAAGGAAAGAAATCGTTTTCCAAATTTCATTCTGAGCCTGATTTAACAAGCCTTTCATAGAGCCACTTACATCCAAAATAAGGCATAGCTGAATTTTGGATATCGAATCTATTTTTATCGAATTTTGTCCGATTGCAATAGAAGCAAACAGTATCGAAATTAATAGTACAATTGTCTTTTTCATTTTTTAGTGGTTGATATAGGTTATTGTAGAATTTCAGCTTTAAAGTATTAGTTTCTTTACTAGTCATTTTTTGGGAAGAATAACTTATGTGGAGACGCAATGGCTACGTTTAAGAGCCATTATGGTTCTCCAGAGTGTTCTTCAGCAGAATCCTATAATTCATTGATTATTGACAGAATTGATACTAAAATTTTACTTTTTTCAACGTTATAGTTTTCAACACTGATAGTGTTTTGATTTTTTTCCTTTTTTAATGAATAAAATCTACTACTTGCTATGACTATTTCCTCTTGAGAATTAATCAGGTTTGTTTGTGAAATCAAGTTAAGTTTTGAAATTACTTCGGCAACTCTATCTTTGCTTAATAGGTCAATTAGTTCAAGTTTTAGAGAAGTCAAAGATTCATTAACATTTGGTTTTTCCTTATTTTTGTCATTTAGGTTAGAATTCAATTTCTGGTAGGTAACACTTGGTAATTTTTCTACTTCTGTTAACTCTACTCCAAAGTCTAAGTTGTCAATTTCAATTAGTTCTTTGAGGTCTTTGATTCTTTTTGTTAAGTATTCTCTATATTTTTCGATAAACTTAGTAGGATGCGTATACTTATATTCATCTTTTTGCCTTTCAATTGTCATGAATTTTATGGCTTCAATATATTTTTTTTCAGCTATTCTAATTTCGATTGTCTTTATGTAAACATTGCAAATCAGACCAATCATAGAGTCAACAAAAAAAACTAGGTCTGTATATAACTGTAAGGTAAAGAATCTTTTATCCGAGTCATTTATCTCCCCAACTTTCTCTTTGTAGAATTCTTTATTTTTAATTGCTGAATGAATAGCAGGATGAGAAGTCATCGGTATTTTGTCTTTTTGCAATTTTATTATCCTCCCAATCTGAATAGTCTTCACTATTTCACCTCTATTAAGAGGGAGGTTGTCTTGAACAAAGAACTGCAAATCAATTTTATCTAATAAACTAAGATACAATTCTGCTGCTATTGCTAATTCATTTATGCTGTAGTATCTTCCGTATTCCATTAGTAACTATTGTGGTTCCTTTTTTCTAGTTGTGCCGACCTTTCTCCATATATGGCGTAGCTAGTTGTTGAACTGACTTGGTGCGATGTCTTTTTGCCAGCTATGAATAATATATGGTTAGTGTATCTCTCGAATGGGCAACTATTTCTTCGTCTGTCAAAGATAAAGAAATATCTTGATAAAAGAATCAAGCCTCTAGGAAGGTGGAAGCCTTCTTATCGCTTGGGTAAGCGAGCGATAAGCAAGCAGCAAGGGCGTGTCGGGCAACTGCTGGTCTGAAGTGAGCGGAACTGCAAAAGCTGGAATGCATGAATAGTTAAATTGTTAAAAGATATGTGATACCTTATGAGACCAGGATAATTTGCCAGACAGCGTCTGGCAAATTGGATAATGTTGGTACAACAACCGCATATATTGACATTTACCAACGATTACCATTGCTTATTGTCCTAAATATAGGACAAAAAAACTACAATCCAACTTGAATTACCATACCTCCTAAAACAAATTCTTATTATCCAACAGCTCAATCACCTGCGCTTTTTTGCGAACCGCCACAGACACCCGATCTCCATTCGTCATCTTAATATAGCCGCCCTCTTTTCTAATATAATCTTGCAAATAATTTAAATTGATAAG
>CALGJW010000306.1 GCA_937930025.1 uncultured Saprospiraceae bacterium
ATCGGAAAGCAAAAAACTAAATATATGTTTTATTGAAACAAATAACAAGCTGTTAACAAGGAAAGATCATAACAGGACACAAATATTTAGAATTCGGTCAATTATCGGAAAATATTTTGTTGAACACTCAAATGATTTCAACCCCAGCATGATTAACGACCATTCCAGAAGCACCTGTTTCTAATTTTGTCCTTAAATTTTCTGGCACTTTGATTTTCTGATGTTCTATAGCACTAACCATTACATAGGTTATTTCTCCAGCAGCAATTTGTTGCTTAGTTTGATGATTGAAAAAACCAAGTTGTAGGGTAAAAGAGGTATTACCGATTCTTTTGTTTTGTACCGTAATAGCGATAACCTGATCGAATAGTGCAGGTGCCATCCAATCCACATTTACATTGACGACTTGCATGTCCATTCCTTTATCCAAGGTATCCGTATAATTCCCCCAAAGTACTCGAAAGAATTCGGTTACTGCAATATCCATATATTCAACATATTTGGCATTGAAGACCACTTTTTGGGCATCACATTCGGCATATCGAACCCGTAATAAATAACGAAATTGTTGGTTCATGTTTGACATTTATAGTGTATTTACAAAGTAGATAAACTTTTCCTTACTGAAAGTATCAAAATTAAGGCTAAATTGCGTCCTTTAAAAGTAACCGAATAGCAGTATATCAGTCTAAATATTAAAAGGTATTTAAAGAAATAAGGGAAACGCCTCTATTTCTTTACACACTACTATCAAAAACAATCAAGTTATGTCAAATCAGAAAATATTTGAGGCAAGTCCAGAAGCCAAAGGAAAGGCAAAACAATTGCGCATCTTTGCATTTTTAGCATGGATTGCTGCCATTGCAGGACAAATTTTTGCCATTGCCAAATTGATTAGCAATGAAACCATGGTTTGGTTAATTGTTGCGATTGCCGTCATCCTAGCTTTAGCCATTACTGGATCAACACTCTGGAAAAAAGCAAACCGATTAGATCCTGCTTCAGAAAAGGATCCAACGAGATTTTTTATTCAAAATCAACTCGGCGCCATTATGGGCGTATTAGCCTTTTTGCCATTAGTGGTTCTTATTTTTATGAATAAAGATCTAGATGGAAAAACAAAAGGGATCGCTGGTTCTATTGCTGTTGTTGCTATGATGGCCGCAGGGATTACTGGGGTAGACTTTGAACCGCCTTCTGTAGAAAAATACACCAAAGAGATTACGGAGCAAACAGATGCCTTAAAAGAAATAACGAATAGTGATAATGTGTATTGGACAAGTGCCGGTACCAAATACCATATTGATGAAGACTGTTCGCATATCAAAGGAAGAGATCAAATTTCTAATGGTACCGTTAAACAATCCTGGGAAAGCAAAGGTATTTCTGAGTTGTGTAAGTCTTGCCAAAAGCGGGCACTCAAGCGAAAAAATAGTGTTATTAAAGAAGCCGTTGGTATGTGATTTTCGCATGAAATAGTTGTTTAATTGTTTAGGAGATTTATTTGTTTACCCGCTATGCTTATAAACAAATAAACCTCCTAAACAATTAAACAGGTTTTAAAGATCATTTTTTCACCCCGTTCGGAGTATAGAACAATCCCTTCTCTTTTCAGTATCACTCTCGCCAATTCGCAGCATCCACTCGATCTGGTCCATTATCAATTTCGCTCACAGATATATTGGTTTCATCGAATTCCAAAATTTTAACTTCTGTTCGACGATTATATTGATGCTCTAATTCCGAGCAATCTACCCCATCGGAGCAATTGTTACGAAGACGAGTTTCTCCATAGCCCCTTGCTTTTAATCGGAACGGTTGGATACCTCGTTCAATAATATATTCTACTGCTGCTTTTGCACGTAGGCGAGATAACCATCTATTGTAATTGGTCGCCCCTCTTGCATCTGTATGAGAAGACAATTCAATGATCATGCTAGGGTATTTTTTCATCATTGCAACTACTTCTTCTAAGGATTCTTGTGCGCCTTCTCGAATATAGTATTTGTCAAAATCGTAATAAATTTTACGTAATTCGATCACATGACCCACTTCCAGATTCGTCGCAGCAGTCACCTTCTCTGATACTGAGTTTGAATTTGATTCTGTTTCGTCCATTCCTGGAACCATTAAGAGGTTAGCTATTACAGCTTCCCCACTAGTACAATCGATGTTCAAGGTAGACGCTGTATTGTTGGCCGTTTTAAATCCTCCTTTCGTTCCAATAATTTCAAATTCGCAATGGCAAGGCAGACAAGGAATGTCGTAAATACCGTTTTTATCCGTTTTGATATTTGTAATTTCTCCGTCACATAAATTCTTGATAGACACGGATACATTAGCTATTAGAGACTCATACTTTTGATTAAAGGCACGACCTTTTAAAGCTAAGCAAGTACTTTTGTTCAAAGGGATGCAATATTCTAGTTGGCCAGTTCCTTCTAGTTTCGTAAAGAAAGCTTGTTCAGCTACTTCATAGCCATTTTTTTGGGCTACCATATAATAGTGTTCATTGGGCATCACTTCCAGATCAAAAGCACCATCTTCTGCTGTCCATTTTTTGATGGCTTCTTTATTATTTGGTAAGCCTCCTTCTTTCGTTAGTTTTAAAATGTATTCATTATCAATGTCTGTCTCTACCAAACGCATCGTAAAATCTTCTACTTCTTCGTCTTTACTAATTTGTTCTTGACTAATGCTGACTTGTACGTCTTCTAGGCGTTCGTTGGTGGCTGCATCATATACGCATATTTTAGCTTGTAATTGCCGACCTAATTGGTCTTTGTCTTTAATACTAAAGCTATAAATATCATCTTTCCCATTGCCTCCATCTCTCGCAGAAGATAAGTAGCCTTCCGTAGCCGTAGTATTTAAAATAAAACCAAAATCATCTTTAGAAGAATTAAACGGTGTACCTAAATTGATAGGATCTTCCCATTGATTGTCTGTCCTTTCAATTGAAGAAAAAATATCTAAGCCACCTAAGCCTCCCCATCCATCAGAAGCAAAATACAAAGTACCATCATCGTGGATAAATGGAAATACTTCATTTCCTTGTGTATTTATTTTATCTCCTGCATTGACTGGTTCCGACCATTTCCCCCCTGAAAAGGTAACATAATAAATATCCATTCCTCCTTGTCCACCATCTCGATTAGAGGCAAAAAATAATTTATTACCATCTGCGGATAAAGCAGGATGCGCTTCATCATATTCTTCGGTATTAAAGGCCAATTCTTTTACATTGCGCCAATCTTCCCCTGCCCGAATCGCCGAATAGATATTCATTTTCATGATTCCTTTCTTATCATTCTTTCGTTTCCCATTGTTGTAGTGGTTTCGACTAAAAAAGAGTTTATCCCCTGATTTACTAAAACAGACAGGGCCTTCGTGGTATTTACTAGAAATATTAGTAGAGAAAAGAGTTGCATTTTTTAAGTTTCCTTCTTCTCCTTTCGCTGCATAAAATAAAGACATATAGTTATCATTCATCCACGGGTCAATATCGCTATCATTTTCGTTGGCT
>CALGJW010000307.1 GCA_937930025.1 uncultured Saprospiraceae bacterium
TGGAGCGGTTGATCATCCGTATACCAAACATTTGCCAGCTGAAGAAGCCAGCGCCTTAGAAAATAAAATTACCAAAAACAAAACGGCAATTGCGGCCGAAGAAAAAACGTTAAAGCAACTTAAGGAATTAATTACTACAGCTGAAACGGCCAAGAAAATAACTTTGGAACGTCTCGCTCAACTAGAAAAAGAATCCACCTCCCTAAATAAAGAATTAAAGAAATTTGAAAGTCAAAACTCGACGCTTCAGATCCAATTGACTGAAGACATTGACAAACTTATTTTTCAACTTAACGAAAAAATCAATCAATGGGAAAAAGGCCTTGTCGCGTGTAGCATGCTCAAAATCAATATGGAGCTAAAAGAAAACTACAAAGATCTTTCTAACTTAACCAAAAATTATAAAACCATTGACACCAAAAGAAAGAACAAATTTAAAGGTGCTGATCCCTCAGCAATTTGTAATCGATTACAAGATCGATTTAACAAATACAAGACATCTATTGTAGAAAATAAGGTGTCAATAGAAAAGGAATCCAAAGATTTAATTAGGGCTAAAGATATATTTCAAAAGACTAGTGAACTGCTAGAACCAAAAATTAAAAAACTAGGATTTGCCTCTATAGATGCCATCAACCAACACCTTCTTACTGAAACAGATTTACAACGGATAAAAGAACAACAACAATCTTTGATAAAATCTGAAAGCGCGATCAAATCGGCAATTGAAACGTTGGAAAAATCTCAAAAACTTGCCCTTCAACAAGACAAGCAACCTGAACTTTCGATTGAGGCTGTACAATCTCAATTACAAATCAAAGAAGAGCAACGAGATATTGTAAACAAGCAGTTAGGAAATAATGAGGCGCAACTTAAACAAGATGATGCGCTTGTTGCCAGAAGAAAAGACAAAGAGTCTATTATCCAAGGATTGAATAAGAAGTTAGAACGTTGGTCCTTGATGAATAAAATTATTGGCGATGCAACAGGAAATAAATTTGCCAATTTTGCCCAAGGACTTACCCTGCAAAACCTCTTAGTATTCACTAACAAACGATTACAAAAACTCTCTGACAGATATCTATTGGATCAACCCGGAGAGGATGGAGCTTTGCGGGTTGTGGATCAGTACCAAGGAAATATCCAGCGAGCAGTTAGCACGCTTTCAGGGGGTGAAACTTTCCTTATCAGTTTAGCATTGGCACTTAGTCTTTCTGATATGGCTTCTAAAAACGTCGCACTCGAAAGTTTATTTATTGATGAAGGGTTTGGGACTTTGGATCAAGACACCTTGGATGTGGCTTTAAATACGCTTGAAAAGTTGCAGTCTGAAAGTCAGAAGACTGTTGGCGTGATTTCCCATGTGGAGGCATTAAAAGAAAGAATTAATGTCCAAATAAAACTAAGTAAAAATTCTCAGGGATATAGCAAGATTCAAATCGAGGGTGCAAATTAAGCTCGTGCTAAAGCCTTCCAAGCAGTTATGTTAATGCTCTTTTTATCCTCAAAGTTATTCTTATTTTGTGCTCTTTCCTGATAAAACATAGAAATGAAAAAGAACCTCACCTTCACCATTTTAACAATTCTTGCTATCTTTTTAATACAACCTGTTAGTTACGGTCAACTTTCAAAGAATAAGAAAAAAAAGAAGGATGCAACTGCCGCTCCGAAGGAAGAAAAAAAAGATACTAAAGTAAAACCATACAAGAAAGTAATCACCAAAGATGCGGTTACGGATGAAGGGCTATTCACAACACACAAGGTTGGAAGTAAGCATTATTTCGAAATTTCTAAAGATATACTGGAAAGAGAAATTTTAATTGTCAGTAGAATTTCAGGATTTGTAAAGAATCTAAACTTCGGAGGAGCCGGTGTAAAATCTCGTCCCCAGCAAGTGATCCGTTGGCAACTCATGGATGAGAAAATCCTTCTTCGTTCTGTTAGTTATAATTCTGTAGCCAGCGAAGACGATCCTATTTACAAATCTGTTCGTCAAAATAATTTCGAGCCGATCGTTGCCAGTTTTGACTTAGCGGCCTACAATAAAGATTCAACTGGTTATGTATTTGAGGTGAGTCCACTTTTCACTAAGGACATTGCAATGATTGGTGCAATTGGTCAACGTCAAAGAAAACGCTTCGAAATCAATGGATTAGATGACAAACGTTCGATGATCACAAGTATGAAATCATTTCCTGACAATGTAGAGGTAAGACATATTCTTACTTATAAAGGGAAAAAATTGCCGGATAACAATATTACCCAAACTATGTCTGTGGAGATGAATCAATCCTTCATCGTTTTGCCGGAGGTGCCCATGCAACCGAGATATTACGATGACAGAGTTGGCTATTTTTCTATTACTCAGACGGACTATAGTTCTGAAGAACACTTTACCGAAACGAAAAGATATATTACCAGATGGAGGTTGGAGCCTAAAGATGAAGAGGCTTATTTCCGTGGAGAATTGGTAGAACCCAAAAAGCAAATTGTTTATTATATCGATCCCGCGACACCAACCAAGTGGGTGGATTATATCATTCAAGGAATTAATGATTGGAATATAGCTTTTGAAGCTGCAGGATTTAAAAATGCTATTGTAGGAAAAGTATCTCCAACCAAAGAGGAAAATCCAGATTGGTCTGCAGAAGACACACGCTACTCTACCCTCCGCTATGTAAGCACAGACATTCAAAATGCAATGGGCCCACATGTACATGATCCTCGGTCAGGTGAGATTTTGGAATCAGATATTATATGGTATCACAATATTCAGAAGTTATTGCGCAATTGGTTTATGACCCAAACAGCAGCGGTAAATCCGGCTGCTCAAAAGGTTCGCTTCGATGATTCAACAATGGGAGAGTTGATTCGTTTCGTAGCGGCTCATGAAGTTGGTCACACCTTAGGACTGCCTCATAACATGGGCTCAAGTGTCGCCTATCCGATTGACTCCTTGCGCTCCCCTTCTTTTTGTGCTACTCATGGAACGGCTCCTTCGATTATGGACTATGCAAGATTTAATCATGTTGCTCAGCCAGGAGACGGCGTCACTAATTTTTACCCAATGATCGGAGAGTATGACATCTGGTCTATCGTATATGGTTATAAACTAGTTCCTCGGGCCAATTCTGCTGATGCCGAAAAATCAACTTTGAACAATTGGATCAAAGAAAAGGCAGACGACCCTGTTTACAGATATGGTCGCCAACGTGGTAACACTTTTGATCCAACTTCTCAAACAGAAGATCTAGGAGACGATGCTATGGAAAGTGGTGAGTTGGGAATAGCCAACTTGAAACGAATCCTTCCGAATATTACCAAATGGACTGAGGAGGCAGGCGCTGGAGAAGATTACGATCAGTTAGAAGAAATGTACGGATCAATCATTGGTCAGTTCGATAAGTATTCACGTCATGTGGTCACGAATATTGGCGGAGTTATTGAAAAATCAAAGACTACTGACCAAGAAGGAATCATTTATACACCAGTTGACAAAAGCACACAAGAAGCGGCTCTTAATTTCATGGACAAGCATGTTTTCCAAACGCCAAACTGGTTAGTGAATAAAGATATCTTGCAAAAAATAGAACCAACAGGTTCGACAGATCGCATTTCAAATTTCCAAGCAAGACAATTAGCCAGATTAATGGATAAGAGTCGATTGATGCGATTGAATGATCATCAAGCTATTCATGGTAATAC
>CALGJW010000308.1 GCA_937930025.1 uncultured Saprospiraceae bacterium
ATTCTGGGCCATTTAACTCATGATTGAAGCTTGCGGACCTTTGGTGCGAATCAATTACGTTGGTATTCTGGTCCATTCAACTCATGATTGAATAATCAATTACGTTGGTATTCTAGCCATTCAACTCATGATTGAAGCTTGCGGACCTTTGGTGCGAATCAATCCCATGCTTGAAAGTCCCATTCGTGCTATTCTTGAAGAATCAATCCATTGCCCCCATCACCCTAAATCAGCCCCAAATCCATTCCGCATCCAAAAATCCAAATTTCAATGTAATTTCGCCCCATGCAGCTATTTCATTCTTCCGATATAGAAGGCCAACGAGCAACCATCCACGATCAGGAGGCCAAGCATGTTTCTTTAGTATTAAGGAAAAAACAAGGCGATAAACTTCATTTGACAGATGGCAATGGGGGGAAGTTCTTAGGAGAAATCATTGAGCTCTCTAAGCGAAAGGTGGTTTTAGACCTAATATTCCGAGAACAGCTGGAACCTTCGCTAGAGGTCCATCTAGCCGTAGCTCCGACCAAAAATACCAATAGATTGGAATGGTTGATCGAAAAGGCATGTGAAATCGGAATTACCCAATTTACTCCCATTATTACAGCCCATTCTGAACGAAAAAAAGTGAATCAAGACAAAATCGTGAAGAAATCGATATCCGCTTCTTTACAATCTTTGAAATATTACTTCCCTCAAATGAACCCCCTTACCGGTTTTGATCGTTTTTTAAATGAGGTAAAAACCGAACAGAAATGTATCGCTTATTGTGGTTCCGAGGATTTATCCCTCCTAATTAAAAATCTTATTCCTCAAAAAAGCGTTACAATACTAATTGGCCCAGAAGGTGATTTTAGTCCAGCAGAATTCGAAAAGGCATTAAAAGCTGGTTTCACTGGAGTTAGCCTTGGCAATGCTCGCCTTCGAACAGAAACCGCGGGTATAGTCGCAACTACAATAATTCAACAGGTAAATGCTTAAGCAATTATGATAAATCTTTTTCTCAGCATATTAATTTCCATAGCAGGATTAAATTCAACAGCCACCTTGAAGATGGGCTTGTTAAAATACAATGGGGGAGGGGATTGGTATGCCAACCCAACTTCATTGCCAAACCTTGCTAAGTTTTGCAATGAACAAATTGGAACAAATTTTAATGTTGAATACGAAACGGTAGAAGTCGGATCAGTAGAACTTTTTGATTACGCCTTTTTGCATATGACAGGACACGGTAATGTTGTATTTTCAGACGTGGAAGCCGAGAACCTTCGCAACTATTTAATCGCTGGGGGATTCTTACACATTGATGATAACTTCGGAATGGATATATATGTTAGAACTGCAATGAAAAAATCTTTTCCCGAATTAGAGTTTATAGAATTGCCATTTGAACACGAAATTTATAATCAGAAATTCCAATTCAAAAATGGACTTCCAAAGATTCATAAACATGAAGATAAACCAGCTCAAGGTTTTGGCCTTTTTTGGGAAGGAAGATTAATCTGCTTTTATTCTTATGAATGTGATTTAGGAGATGGATGGGAAGATCAAAGTGTTCATAAGGACCCAGAAGAATTAAGAAAAGCTGCGCTTCAAATGGGAGCAAATATTATTCAATTTGCCTTTGGGCAATAGTTTTCAATTGCCTTTGGCGCAATAAGTCCAAGCCACCAAAGGTCTTTCCTTAGCACACAAGTGTTGATCAATATTTTAATTAGCATTGAATTCCAGTTCTTTGGTATAAGAAAGCTCATCCCTAGGCCGAATGGACGATAGAACACGTATAGGTAGCAACGAATTTCACCAATTTTCACGAAGTCGAATAACGAATCGATCGGACGTAATCATTTCCACGAAGCTTGCTTCGCAATCGACTAATTAGCACGAATTTGATACCTGTTAAGTAACGAAGCCAGTGTAATTAGATGGCATAAATCATATTTGTGTGCTAAGGAAAGACCAAAGGTCGCCAGGTTGTCTATGACGCAATTCCTGCGGCGCAAATGTGAATAAACGTCCGTTCGTCATTGCGTCGAGGCATTGCTGCGTAGCAAATTGAACTTATTGGATCACTCCACCCACAAATGCCCAACCGGCAATACCGTCGTTTCTCCCTGAAAGGCAACATTTAAATTTACCTTATACATTCCTGGACGGTTGTATGTGTAACGTGTTTCTCTTTCAGTTACTGCTAGATTAACTCCGTTGCCAAAGTCGAAAGAATACGAAGCATCTTTTTCGAAGGTATCTATAACAAATGAAATTGGAAAACCGACTTTTTTGCTGCCGGCAATGTGAACGTACTGTTGTTCCTTTTCACTTTTGGGATTGCTTGCAAAAACGGCCGCCTTTTGAATAGTATTTTGCGAATTAGGATTACTACCCGTTAATAGCTGGCTATTATCGTCAGTAATAAATGGACTTGATTGTAGGTATAGTACAGTTAGACAACCCATGATGCCGAAGACTATCATGGATACAGTGAATACACTGTCTATGTTTGAAAAATATTTCTTAAGACTCGATAACCTTAATGCCTTTAAAAATGACAAACGGTTACTGAATAGGGTGTTGATATGCTCCATTCACGCGTATTTGATGAATCGTTGTTGTAATAAATCCTTCAGAATATGAATTCTTCAGAATAGTTATCAGTTGATTTTCAAATGGACAGTTGTTTGTTCGCGTAGAGCGGGGACTACTTAGTTCTTGTTGTAATGTAAAAACAAATATAGGATAAAAATAAATGTATGTCAACGGCTAAGGTCACATAAAAATAAAACTTATGTGTTATGATTTGGTATTAGCCGTTTTAGGTAGAATTAACCATAATTCACCATAATGATGGGTATTGCAGGCTAGGCGCTTGGCTTTGTGGCCAACCCCAGTAAATAGGTCCACATGACCTGGTCCATTGATTGCACCACCAGTATCTTGGGCAAAAAGTAGGCGATATTCATGACGTAAAAATTTGCCATGATTGTCAGCAATAGGGACTTTAGCCAATAGGGTGGAACCTAAAGGAATATATTTCGGATCCACAGCAATGGAATGCTGTGCTGTAAGAGGGGTTACACCGGTACCTTTTACTACACCATTTCCTTCTTTGAAAAATACGTAGGATGGATTAGCACTTAGAATCTCATCCATTTTATCAGGATTCATTCTCAGATACTTTTTAATGCTATTGATACTAGTCTTATCTTCTGTAGTATATCCTTTGGCAACCATATATCTTCCAATACTTCGGTATCGTTTTTTGTTATTGCTATTATAGCTTAACAAAGATTGTTGCCCATTTTCGAATTCGATAAAACCAGATCCCTGGACTTGAAGAAAATATATATCTACAGGATTTGCGGCGTAAGCAATTTCTAGTTGTTTACCCTTTAGCACTAGACCTGTGTCAATTTGACCTCTTGTTGGAAGTTTGCCTACCCAATCTTTAGGAGTTGCATAAAAGGGATACTTAAAATTTCCTTTTTTAGTGCGACTAACTTTTACAATTGGGCTGTAGTATCCTGTAAAGTGAACAGAACCTTTTTCGTCCTTTCCTTTTATTTGATGCAAATCAAAATGTTCTGAAGGAACCGAATTCGGATTTTCTAGGACCTTTTGAAGCAAATCAGTTGTTTGAATAAGCTCTTCTCGACTTACCTTTAATTTGTCGAGCTGATAGATATCCTTTTTTGATCTGAATTTAAATAAAGATTTGTTCTGCTGAATGGCATTTGACAAGTCCTTCGTTTTGAAGGATTCGAGCGTATGATGCTTCCAAGAAGAAGAATGATAAAGATCTGTGAAAATTGAATGGTCAGAAACTTTTTTGCCTAATGGTGATAACTCGATTGGAGTTGTAATAGTCTCGACTGTATTGTCAATCAATTCAACTGATCGCCATTCGAAGGCCGTAAGGACAATAAGAATTATTACTATCCCTGAGATTGTTTGAACTAGTTTGGTTGTAGAGCGTTTCATGGTCAGGTTGTTTATAAGAATAGCAAGCTGTAAATCAGCTATTTACACTCAATTTGTGCCTGTTTGATGAATTCGATGCAAAAGTACAACAAATTCCTACCTGTCTAACTATATTTTAGTATAAATGTTTCCGTAACTGCTTATTTAACAGCTCATTAAGTATTCTTCTAACCTTTAATGGCAATAGATTAATTGTTAACTACCCTGAATTAAGTTATCTATGTTTGGAAGGAAAGGGCCGGAAAAAGGCAAAAAATAGGCTTCTCGGTTAACTGCAAAACATAATTTTTAGAATCATGTGTTGTTAATGCAATTAATTCAAACCACTAAATGTCGTCGACCTGTCTAAGAGAAAATGCAATCAACCCACTATTAGGACTAGCAGATTGTACAGAAGCAATCAGTTCAATTTACTGCAAAGCAAAGACGATAAATCGTAATTGCAATTGCGAAGTTGTAATTGAACTAATTGCGATTGCGAAGTAATCATTGAACTAAATGATTTTAAGCCTGGGCAGGGGGTGTATTAAAATTCATCTGTGGGTAGGTTTGTTCTCTCTCACTGATTTTTCCAAACTGGGCTTCAAACTTATTTACATTTTCTACTAAGGCCTTTAATAATCTTTTGGCATGTTGTGGGGTTAAAATAATCCTAGATTTTACCTTTGCCTTAGGAACATTGGGAACTAGCCGAATGAAGTCAATTACAAATTCCGATTGAGAATGTGATATAATTGCTAAGTTTGAGTAGGTACCTTCTGCCACTTCTTCAGGAAGTTCAATATTAAATTGTTTTTCAGGTTTCTTATTTTCTGCCATTATTGAGCTGTTTTATTTTATAACGTTTAGAATTGAAAAAAGATGGACTCTAAATACATAGATACTAATAAATCTCTTTGGAATGCAAAAACGCAATTCCATTTGCAATCTGATTTCTACGAATTAGAGGCCTTTAAAAAAGGCAAAAATATGCTTAAGTCTATCGAATTGGAAGCCTTAGGGGATGTTTCTGGAAAATCCTTGCTCCACTTACAATGTCATTTTGGGCAAGATACACTTTGTTGGGCAAGACTTGGAGCAGATGTTTGTGGTGCAGATCTTTCTGAAGCCAGTATCGAAGCGGCAAAACAACTTTCGGATGAATTGAAAATTCCAGCCAAATTTGTCCAATCCAATGTATTAGAACTTGATGCTAATCTAGATGGGCAATACGATATTGTTTTTACCAGCTATGGAGTAATCGGATGGTTACCAGATCTAGATAAATGGGCTTCAGTTATCAATCATTTTTTAAAACCTGGAGGTACCTTTTACATGGCAGAATTTCACCCTTTTCTCTACATCCATGAATTCGATGAACAAAAAATTAAATTTCCCTATTTCAATCCAGGCGTACCCTTTGAGGAAGAAGAAGAAGGCACCTATGCCGATCGAGATGCTGGAATCAAACAAAAAGAATATTTCTGGATGCACAGCCTATCAGAAGTTATTCAAGCGTTAATTGGTAATGGCCTTCAAATCGAGGAATTTAAAGAGTTTGATTACGCTCCTTACAATTGCCTTCCTCATATGACAGAAAGAAAGTCTGGAGAATTTATCTATAGTGATTACGGCGTTGCACTTCCCCATGTGTTCAGTATTAAGGCTGTAAAGCCTTGATTTCTTCTATCATTGTCAATAAGGGATGACAATTATTCAGAAATTACGTACCCCTATTGTTTGACAAGATTTTACTTCGATATTAATTAAATGTTTAATGCATTCGTTAAATTGCTCATTAATTATAGATAGCAACCATGGAAATTGGCAAATCCTTGCTATCCCTTCTTTTAAATTTACTTATCACTTAAAATCGGCTTATGAAAAAATGCTTACTCTTTTTATTTGTACTTTTTATTGGAACCAGTTTAATGGCACAACCTGCCAATGATAATTGCGCTGACGCAGTTACCATTATGTTGAACGAAGTCGTTACTTATTCCACATTAATGGCTACCACGGATGGATTGACTACGACTTGTTTGGGAGTTAATGATTCCATTCCAGCAGATGTTTGGTTTACTTGGACTGCCCCTTCTACTGGAAGTTTCAATTGGACTAATTGTGGCACTTCAGATTTTGATTCGAGAATGGCTGTTTATGCGAATGCAGCTGCTTGTCCTCCTACTGACGCTGAACTGGTAGGTTGTAATGATGATGGTGATACTGCGGCATGTCCAAATTTTGGATCATCAATTAGTTTTCCCGCTACAATGGGAACTGTGTATACAATGAGACTTGGTGGTTTTCAAAATAATCCTGATACTTTACCAACCATGGGATCCGGGACAGCGGTGATAACTCAACTTCCTGATGGTCCGCCTAATGACTTTTGTTCAAATGCAATTCCAATTACCTTAGGCGAGGTGACCAATTTTACAAACATTAATGGCATTAATGATGGTCCAGGACATCCTGGAAATTCTTCCTGTTTCGCATTCGGACAGCCATTTGTTGAAGGGGATGTTTGGTATACCTATACAGCAGATTTTGATGGAACGGTTATTTGGGAAACTTGTGGTTCAATAAACTTCGATTCTAGAATGGTGGTTTACAACCCTGGTGTAACCTGTACCCCAGTTCAATCAGATTTATATGCATGTAATGATGATTCTGGTTGTCCAGATTATCATTCTTCCCTTGACTTTGAAGTTACAAATGGAAATACTTATTTAATGCAAATTGGTGGATATACCGGCTCGTTTGGAAACGGAACATTTGTTTTAGACAAGTTTGATCCTCCTACTCCACCAGATAATGACGATTGTGCGAATGCTGATTTTGCCTTTGTTATCACACCTGAGGAAGCCGACATGCAGATGGATGGTATTTTCTTTGGAACAACTGTAAACGCCTCAAGCGAAGCTGATTTTGCAGAACCAAGGTGCGCAACTTTTAATCCGGGTGGAGATTTCAATGATGTCTGGTATGTTTTCAATACTGCCGGAAATACAGAATTAGAAATCAGGTTCTCTCCAATTATTTTGGTAGATGGAGCTTTTTATGTTGATCTATATGAGGTTTGTGGCACTCAGGACTCCTTGTTAATGGGAGGTTGTTTTACCCACGAGGATGGAGAATCAGTTAGAGATACAATAACTGGATTGCCTGCCACTCCTACTGAATATTTAATGAGAGTTACAACAAGACTAACTTCAGAAACACCTGGAGATTTCTTCTTCCAGATAGTTGGAAATACAGTATCCTCTATTGATGATTTAGCAGTGGTAGAAGGGTTAACGATTGCTCCTAATCCAACCAACGATTTGGCTAACGTCGACTTTTCATTAACAGAAAATAAACAACTGGCGCTCACTATTACGAATAGTGTTGGTGCGATTGTACAACATCAATCTGCCCAAAATTATCAGGCCGGAAATCATAGAATCGAATTAAATATGGCTGATCTTCCTTCAGGTATATACTTCGTTTCTGTCAATGATGGCAAAGCAGCGAAAATTGAAAAATTGGTAAAGTTGTAATCAACTTACGCTAGAAATAATAAAGTGGAGGTCAGTCTTAGATTGATCTCCACTTTTTTATTAAGCTATTATTTAGTAGGGGAAAACATTGCTGTCCTTCTACTGCCCATCAAACAAAGTTCCATCCTTTTGATCTCTGGTAACTCCTAAATGTTTATAGGTTTTATCTGTTGCTTCCCTTCCTCTTGGGGTTCGTTTGAGATACCCTTCCATTATTAAAAAAGGTTCATGAACTTCTTCAATGGTTCCAGCTTCTTCTCCCACAGCAGTGCTAATAGTAGAAATTCCAACCGGGCCTCCTTTGAACTTGTGAATAATAGTAGACAAGATTTTATTATCCATTTCATCTAATCCAGATTCATCTACATTCAATGCTTCCAATCCATATTTAGCAATCTTAATATCGATGGAGCCATTTCCTTTGATCTCAGCAAAATCTCTCACTCTACGAAGCAAGGCATTCGCAATCCTAGGAGTACCTCTGGATCTTCTTGCAATTTCAATAGCGCCTTCAGGAGTACATGGGACTTCAAGAATTTCTGCAGAACGATGGACGATTTTCTTTAAGGTGGGTATATCGTAATAATCCAAATGACAATTAATACCAAAGCGTGCTCTCATTGGTGCAGTCAATAATCCTTTTCGGGTGGTAGCACCTATCAATGTAAATGGCTCTAAAGCAATTTGAATACTGCGAGCATTTGGACCAGAATCTATCATAATATCAATCCGATAATCTTCCATCGCAGAATAGAGATATTCTTCTATGACTGTATTCAATCTATGAATCTCATCTATGAATAAAACATCGCCTTCTTCAAGATTAGTTAATAGCCCAGCAAGGTCCCCCGGTTTTTCTAATACTGGACCAGAAGTCATTTTCATATTGGCTCCCAATTCATAAGAAATAATATGCGAAAGGGTAGTCTTACCTAAACCTGGAGGTCCATTCAATAAAACATGGTCCATTGCTTCGCCTCTTTTTTTTGCCGCTGCAATAAACACTCTAAGATTTTCTACTAGTTTAGGTTGACCACTGAAGGAATTAAGGTCCTTCGGACGCAGTGCTCTTTCGAGTTGTTGTTCTTCCTCGTTTATCAAATCTCCGTTAGCATCTAAATGTGGATTCATAGTATTACTCCTGTGGGCCTTCCCCTTGATAGATTATTTTTTCTGCTGTCAAATTCGGTTTGATTCGCTTAAAACATTCCGAAAATTTCTCACATTTTTCCTGGCATAAAGATACACCTTGACAATCAATAAATTCACTAGTCCCCATTCTATTAATTTGATAGACCCAGCTTCCGTCGAATTCATATCGAATGATTCTTTGGACATCTCCGTTATCTATCCTAGATTTCAAGTCTGAATTGTCTCGTCCATTTTGGGAAGGTTTACATTCAACGGTTAGCTTTTCTGCGCAGCTTACTTTGATAATCTCATTTTCTGCCATGCATATCGATAACGCATCATCGATAGCGGTATATCCAATTTTATATTTTTCACCTGGTTTCCAATTGATATCAGCTGGAGCTTCCATTGGTAGTAATTTCTTGCCGTCCGAGGTAACCAATAGCATAGAACAGCCATCTAGACCAGTGAAGTCTTTCACCGAAACGGTAATTAGGCAGTCTCCTCCCGGTTTTTCATTGCTATTCTGTTTAGTAGAAGAACATGCCAGGGTGAAAAATAAGACTAGAAAGACCAAGGATTTATGAATCATAATGGATTGCTTAGCGTAGTTAATGATAGCGCTTTCCAATTGGTTAAAGTATTCATTTACAATAAATTTATACCTTTGCGCTGCTAAAAAAAATGATACTCAATTTTACAAAATTAATCAAAGCATGAGTGGAACAAAAATAACGATGAAAGAGGGCAAATTGGTGGTCCCTAATGATCCAATTATTCCTTTTATCGAAGGGGACGGAATCGGTCCTGACATTTGGGCAGCAGCTGTACGTGTATTAGACGCTGCAGTTAAGAAGGCCTACAAAGGTACCCGCAAAATTCATTGGCATGAGATTTTAGCTGGACAAAAAGCTTTTGACAAAACCGGCAAATGGTTACCAACTGCTTCTTTGAGGGATATGAAAAAATACCTTGTGGGAATCAAAGGACCATTAACTACTCCTGTCGGGGGTGGTATTCGTTCTTTGAATGTAGCCATTAGACAAAAATTGGACTTGTTCGCTTGTGTGCGTCCAGTGAAATACTTCAAAGGAGTACCTTCTCCAGTGAAGCGTCCTGAGGATGTGAGCATGACAATATTCAGAGAGAACACGGAGGATATATATGCGGGGATTGAATACCTACATGGTACTGCGAAGTTGAAGAAATTGAAAAAATTCTTGATCGAAGAATTGAAAGTAAAATCTATCCGTTTTCCAGATACAGTATCATTAGGTGTAAAGCCAGTGTCAGTTGAAGGAACAGAAAGATTGGTTCGTGCGGCAATTGATCATGCATTGGCACAAGGTGATAGATCTGTGACTCTAGTTCACAAAGGAAATATCATGAAATTTACCGAGGGTAAATTCAAAGAGTGGGGATATGAATTGGCGGAAAGAGAGTATGGTAAAAAAGTTTGGACTTGGGCTCAATATGATCGTCTTAAAGCGAAACGTGGACAAAAAGCAGCGGATAAAGCGCAAGAAAAAGCATTGAAAGGAGGAGCATTGTTGATCAAAGATGTTATCGCAGATGCATTTTTACAACAAATCTTAACAAGACCAGCGGAATACGATGTAATCGCAACATTGAATCTAAATGGAGATTATATTTCTGATGCTCTCGCTGCAGAAGTTGGTGGAATTGGAATTGCTCCTGGAGCAAATATCAACTACCAGACTGGAATTGCTATGTTTGAAGCGACTCATGGTACTGCACCAAAGTATGCTGGATTAGATAAAGTGAATCCGTCTTCAGTAATCCTTTCAGGTGAAATGATGTTCCGTTATATGGGATGGAATGAAGCCGCAGATTTAATCGTAAAAGGAATTGGAACTTCAATTCGAAAGAAGCAAGTGACTTATGATTTCGAAAGAATGATGAAGAACGCTAAACTTTTGAAATGTTCTCAATTCGGAACTGCAGTTATCAAAAATATGGGTAAGTAAATTATCTGTGTGGCGTTTTGTAAATGCCGCTTGCAAAAATATAAAAGCCAGTCATTCAAATCTTGAATGGCTGGCTTTTTTCATTATCGAAAAGTAGAAAGTGTTGTTGTCTTAAAGACATAAAAAAACCTCAGGTGGATTGCAACTGAGGTTTTTTCTACGAATCGAAATTGCCTATGCAGAAAAACTAGTTCCACATCCACAAGTATCTTTGGCATTTGGATTGTTAAATGAGAATCCTCTATTATTTAGCCCTTCTACCCAATCTACTTCAATACCCAGTAAATAGATGGCATGCGCCTTTTCCATATAAACAGTGACCCCCTCGATTTCGAAGACATCATCCTTTTCCTTTCGCTTATCAAATCCTAATACATAGGAAAAGCCAGAGCAACCACCACCTTTGACACCGACTCTCAAGCCATGTCCTTCAGGAATACTTTGCTCCTCCATGATCCTTCGAATCTGAGTTACTGCACCACTAGTCAAGGTGATAGGACTTATTACGGTCTGTTTTATATCAGTCATTGCTTATCCTTTTATACAAAAATACATGTTTTTGGGCCATTTTGAAAGCTATTCATTGAAACGTATGAGTGAATAAAAAAGTTTTTGACGAGATCAAGTATCTGAAAATTTAATAATTATCACTTAAATCTTGATTCTAAAGGGCTTAGAGGCATAACCTTTTGCTTAATTGGCGTTAAAAGAATATAGGAATCATAAAGATTTAAAGCAATCCTTATTTTAGCGTAAATTTTAGACCATATGAGTATTTGGATAGAAACCATTTTGGAGATTATTAAAGTTACTGTGCCGGCATTGATAGTATTCCTTACTGTCTTCTATCTATTTAAGCAGTATACTCATAAGGAATTGGCTATAAAAAACATGGAATTCCGTCAGAGTCAGCAGGCAAATACAATTCCTATGCGTTTACAAGCCTATGAACGCTTAAGCCTTTTTCTGGAACGCATTGGAATTCCAGGGATGATGCTTCGCGTACAAGAGGAAGGTATGACTGCTAGCCAGATGAGATTAGCACTTATGGTAGCTGTACAACGTGAATTTGAGCATAATATCACCCAACAAGTTTATGTGAGTGATCAACTTTGGAGTATTGTGGCTTTAGCCAGAGAAGATGTTATGCGAACCATCAGCACAGTTTATGAGCAAACCGGACCCAATGATTCTGCACAGGATTTCGGAAGCAAGCTTATAAAGTTTATATCAGAACGAGGTAGTAATCCTTTGGAAACTGCTCAGTCTGCCATTAAGAAAGAAGCAGCATTGATTCTTTGACCTTTTCAATTTTTTCTTCAAAAAATAATTTGATTTAAGTCTTAGACTCCAAATTGAATAGCTAACTTTAGCTGCTATAGTCACCAATATTATGCAGTTAAGATCGCTATTATTTATCTCAGGGGTTTTCCTACTCTTTGTCTCCTGCGAGACCACCAATTACCTTGCTAAAGTAAGTCCCAGATATTATGAAGTTTCTAAGACTACTGCCCAGATGGATGATGATCTGGAAGTTCTGGTAAGTGAATATAGAACTGAATTAGATGCCATCATGAATAAAGTGATTGGCGAAACGGGCATTATGCTGACCAAAGGTAAACCTGAAAGTACTTTGGGAAATTTCATGGCAGATTTATTATTGGAAAAAGCCAATGAGGTTACGCAGGGTGGTGTTGATCTAGCTTATCAAAACAATGGTGGAATTCGAGTAACCGAAATTCCAAAAGGGGACATCACGGTTGGAAAAATATTCGAACTAATGCCGTTCGATAATTTACTTTTTGTCGTAGACTGCCCTGGGGATATTCTTGCGCAATGGGTGGATAGTTTATCGCTTTCTAGTGGAGGTCCATTGGGAGGAGATTTTTCATGGCGAATTGAGAATCATCAAACAAAAGAATTTGTGATTAATGGTAAGCCAATTGACAAGAACGCCACTTATAAAATCGCAATGCCAGATTATTCAGCTAGAGCAGGAAGGCTATCAAACTTATTTGAAGGCCTTCCGATGATGGATACTGGAATACTGATTAGAGATGCTATCCTTGAGTATGTAGAAAAAAGTAAAGGTCCAATTTCGCCTAAGTTGGATGGTCGCATTACGGTACTAAAGAAATAAGAAAATGCTTAGAAGAAATTTCATAAAAAAAATTGGCGCCTCCTCTTTAATTCTTGGTGCAGGTGGATTTCCAATCCATGCTTTTGGTTCGGACCTTTTAGGCCCGTCTATAAAGCGCTTAACTATTTTGCACACCAACGATGTTCATAGTAGAGTGGATCCTTTCCCAATGGATGGAGGGAGAAACCAAGGAAAGGGTGGAGTAGTGCGACGGGCAGAGCTAATAGACCGTATACGGGCTGAGGGAAACGATGTGCTTTTGTTAGACGCAGGGGATATTTTTCAAGGGACTCCATACTTTAATATGTTTGGAGGAGAGGTGGAAATGAAAGCTATGTCAAGCATGGGCTATGATGCGGGAACCATTGGTAATCATGACTTTGACTTGGGCGTAGAGGGCTTAGAAAAACAATTGAAGCATGCTAATTTTCCACTCATAGTTTCAAACTATGATTTTTCCGATACCATAATGGGAGGAAAGACTTTGATGCATAAGATTTTTGAATTTGATAAAATCAAAGTTGGCGTTTTTGGATTGGGAATAGAGCTGGAAGGCTTAGTACCACAGTCACTTTATAAGGCAACACGATATTTAGATCCAATCCCTATTGCACAACAACAAGCGGATATTCTTAGAAAAGAAAAAGGCTGTGATTATGTCATTTGTCTGTCTCACCTTGGATACAAATACAGAGAGCAAAAATTAAGTGACTTGGACTTAGCTGCAATGACAGATAATATAGACTTAATTATTGGCGGACACACCCATACCTTTTTAAACAGACCTGAAGTAAAAAAGAATAAATCGGACCAAGCGGTTATGGTAAATCAAGTTGGGTTCGCAGGGATTAGGTTGGGCAGAATCGATGTGTCTTTTGAACGAAGTCGTCCAGGTAGATGTGAAACCTGTGAAAATTTATTGGTAGAATAAGATTATGACAACTAAATGATATTCTATGTAGATTCATGGTATTGCTACCATTCTATTAGGTTCTAAAGTAGCAAGCATTGAGGTGAAATATTGCAATTAACTGAGCATCAACCTAATCCTTTTTTTGCTGATAACTGATTAAGTTTAACTAGATAGTTTACAAAATATATTTCTGAAAAAAATGTTCTTAAAAGCTGGCCAATTGTAGGGTAGTAATGGAATATTTTTTACATTTTTGTAATCCCTTAGCAGCAATACTACTACTTACTACACTTCTACCTCAATAAGCTTCCTTTGATACCGGAAGTTTATACTCCAAGACAATATCGGAACCTTGTTGTTCCCTGTCGCTACTTCATTTTACAATAACCAACTCCGTTGGGAGTTACGATATATAAAGAAAGAATGGTGAAAAATTACTCTACCGTATGGAACAACTGTCTCAAAACGATAAAGAAAAATGTCAATAATCAATCTTTTAAAACTTGGTTTGAGCCAATCAAAGCCGTAAGACTAGAGTCAAATGCCTTAACCATTCAAGTGCCAAATAAATTTTTCTACGAATGGTTAGAAGAGCATTATGTGAGCTTGTTAAAAAAGACCATAAGACAAGAACTTGGAGATAGAGGTCGTTTAGAGTACCAAATACTAATGAGTAAGGTCGCGAAAAATAAAGCCGCTTCCGAAGCCAATCAATCAGGTGGACCTGGTTCTGTGAATACAGGCAATATCAAAAATCCTTTCATTATTCCTGGAATCAAAAAACTAAAGTTTGATCCACAACTAAATGCAAACCTTACATTTGAAAATTATATTGAAGGAGATTGTAATAGACTAGCAAGATCTGCTGGTGTCGCAGTTGCCAAAAAGCCTGGAGGAACTGCTTTTAACCCACTCGTACTTTTTGGAGATGTTGGATTGGGAAAAACCCATCTCGCTCAAGCCATCGGTAATGAGATTCTACAAACACAACCCGATAAGTCCGTGCTTTACGTGTCTTCGGAAAAATTCACCAACCAAATAATAGAATCCATCCGAAATAACGCCGTCAATGACTTTGTGAACTTCTACCAAATGCTGGATGTGCTTATAGTTGATGACATTCAATTCTTAGCCAATAAAGTCAAAACGCAAGAGATCTTTTTCCATATTTTCAACCAACTACACCAAAATGGTAAGCAAGTTATTCTGACATCAGATCGCCCTCCGAAAGATATGAATGGGATGGAGGTCAGATTGACTTCAAGGTTCAAATGGGGACTGACGGCAGACTTGCAAGCTCCTGATTTGGAAACCAGATTGGCCATCCTTCAAGCTAAGATGATGCAAGAAGGAATTGAATTGCCACACGAAGTAGTAGAATTTGTTTGCTACAATATTCAAGACAATATTAGAGAAATCGAAGGGGTACTAATTAGTTTAGTTGCACAATCAACTTTGAACCGCAGGGAGATCGATCTGGATTTGGCTAAGGAAGTGATTCAAAATTTTGTGACTCAAATTTCTAAAGAAATCACTATCGATTTTATTCAAAATCTCGTTGCCGAACATTTTAACGTTCCAGTTGAATTGCTAAAAGGACAAACCAGAAAACGTAGTATAGTAATCGCCCGACAATTAAGCATGTATCTTTCAAAGAATATGACTGAAAAATCTTTGAAAGCCATCGGTGATAAGTTCGGAGGAAGAGATCATTCAACAGTAATTTATTCTTGTAGAGCCGTACAAGACTTGTTGGATACCGATTCTATGTTTAAGGATACTGTAGCCGAATTAGAAAAGAAGATCAAATTAACATTGAACGATAGATAGACTTTCTTTGTAAAAAGAAAATTTATTGATAATTTTAAGAATCGCCTTTACCGGCGATCTGTCCAGTTTAGGAATAACATACAAATTTTAATAGTCTATAGAGTCTCTTCGGGTTTTTAACCAGGAGAGACTTTTTTGAGTTTGACCAGTCAATACCGAGTGAAGAAAATCCCCTTCTGGCTTTGTGGTGGGAATGAATTCTGATTGAAAGCAAAGGAGAAAGTTAGGCTAGATCAAAATACGTCCGGCATAGCGGTTTTCTAAGCTGGTAGTAAGTTTAGACTCTACTGACCCTCTCACATCTTTTTCTTAAATGTAAGTTGTAAGTGTTAGTAAAACAGATACATATTGTAAAATATCTTAAATGATAGAATTCTTATCTTTGTACTTTAGATGTTATTGTTTTGAATCGCGAGTTTATAACCTAAAGAGACTTCATAAATGTATTATAGAAGAAAAATCGTTTTATCCCTTGTGCAATTACTTGATAATGAGATCGATAAAGTGAGTCTTCAGAAATTACTCTTTTTATATAGTCAAAATAAAAAGGACGCTGAATACGAGTTTATACCTTATAAATATGGGTGTTATTCTTATTCTTTAAAAGCAGACCTAAATACCATGGTGAAAAAGGGTCAAATATCCGAAACAGAAATAAGCTATACCAAAAAAGATAAAACAGATTATTTAAAAACACTTAAAGCAAAAGACAAATTAATTTTAACAGAGATCGTTGCAACCTTTGGGAAAATGAGTAAGAAAGCTTTAACAACGCATACTTATTTAAACTTCCCTTTCTATGCAATAAACAGTACAATCGCTAAAAATTTATTGCCTGAAAAGCATTTAACCAAAATATCAAATGCAAGACCAAAAGAAACAAAGTCCACATTATTCACTATTGGCTACGAAGGGATTTCTTTAGAAAATTACTTAGGAAAACTTATAAAGAATAACGTCAAATTACTTATCGATGTTAGAAAGAATGCATTAAGCATGAAGTTTGGCTTTAGCAAATCTCTTCTCAAGAAATTCTGCAACAGCATAGGAATTGAGTACGTTCATTATCCAGAAGTAGGTATAGATTCCAATAAGAGAAAAAACCTAAGTGAGCAAGTTGATTATGATGTATTATTCAAAACTTATAGGTCAACAACATTAAAAAAAGAGACCATAGGTCAAGAAAAAATTATTGAAAATATTCTTGATAAAAAAAGAGTAGCACTAACTTGTTTTGAAGCTGACTATTGCCAATGTCATAGATCTCATTTAGCCACCTCCATATCAAAATTTCCAAGGTTTAAATCAAAAATTGTTCATCTATAAGAAGCAAATGCCTAGAAAGAAAGTCCTATTAACGGTAACAACATATCCGCTTCCTTCTAGAAGTTATGATGAATTAGTTTGTACTGCAGGAGTTCTTGAAGATGGGAGTTGGATTAGAATCTATCCTGTCCCATTAAGTTTTCTAATTGACTTAAAGGGATCAGGAAAAGTTAACAATGTTAAATATACTTGGATTGAAATAGATTTGAATAAAAGAAGTGATGACTTTCGCCCGGAAAGCTACTCTCCTAAAAACTACGACTTTAAAGATATTCTTATTGGGAAAAGAATATCAACAGAAAATAATTGGCAACAAAGGAAACAATTATGCCTTTCTAATATTTACACGAATCTTAGTAAATTAATAGCAAATTCTAAGGCTCCTCGGAACATGTCATTAGCAACATTTAAACCAACAAAGATTGTTTCAGTTGAATTTGAGGAAGATGAAAGAGAATGGAAAAATGAATGGAAAGACTTGCGAAAGCAAGGTGATTTATTCGCAACAGACAAATCACCAGAAATTCTAATTCCAAAACTACCTTATAAATTTTATTACAAGTTTGAGGACGATAGTGGAAAGCCAAGCAGGTTAATGATTGAGGATTGGGAAATTGGAGCACTTTATTGGAATTGTCTGAGAAGGGCAGAAGGGAATGAAGCAGTTGCCCTAGAAAAAGTTAGACTTCAGTATGAAACTAATTTTAAGAACAATAAGGACATTCATTTTTTTCTAGGTACAACGAAACAATGGCATATGAGGAGATCCAGAAATCCCTTTGTAATTATTGGAGTCTTCTATCCAAAGAAAGATGATCAATTAAAGTTGTTCTGACTCCTTTGAAAATATTTGATCATTGTCGTAAGGATTTTGTATGGTTGGACAGCAATGTTTTTTACTAATACTACTACTCTAATGTAATAAGATCACCCACCGTCAAGATACCCGTTGTAAGACTAACTGCATTTTGTCCGAAAATTACGTTATTGTTAATATTTCGAAAAGTGGAAAGGGTCTTCAAAGGTTCTTTACCGCTATTCCCAGTTTCTTGATTGATCGTGATCACTTGGCAGCGAGCACAAGGCTTGATTACAAGAAGTCGTTGGTCGCCAATCTTTATTTTTTTCCAATTATCTTCTTCCCAAGCTTGTTGTGTTTCGACCACGATGTTAGGTCGAAAGCGATTCATTTTTAAAGGTTGATCCAGCTTAGCATTTAATTCAGTAAGACTTGCGGTTCCACATATAAGATAAGGGTAGCCGTCGGCAAAACTCACCAACGTGGTGTCGGGAAGGTTGGTAGTATTCTCCCAAGAAGCTAAATGTTTACCGAAATTTTTCTCTCTGGTGGTCATTGAACTCTGTTTGACCAATTGTACTTTTTGATTTAGGAATTTGGAAAAAACAATGCTGATCTGCTCGTCAACTTCTTGCGCTTTCATGGTGTCCTCAAAGACCGAAACGGTTAATATTTTTTCACTTATCTGATCAAGCCCTATTTCTATTTTAGAGTCGTAAAGCGAAACAGTTAATGCCTCGACAGACATTTCTAAATTTACTTGAGTTAATTGGGGATGTGTTCTTTGACTAATAAATACACCTTGTTCATCCACCAACATCCATCTTCGATCGTATTTAAACCCTTCTGATTGCAAAGTGGCTTGAGGAATTGAAATACCGGGCATGCCTTTTATCGGATAAAGATGGAGGGAAGAGATGGAATACATTGGGGCTTGATTGATGCGATACAAATCTACCAAATTGATAGTTAACTTATGATTATACTGCCTCTTTATTATATGAAGATAAGTTGAAAAAATGGTTTGACAACAATCCTTATATTGTGTCAGTAACAACCAACCGCAATTGGAGCAGTATAAAAAAATTGGTTATATCCTCGGGCCAATATTATTTCTTGTCCTATTTTTCTGGCCGACAGAAATTATAAATCCGCTGGCGGACAAGGTAATTGCCGTAGCGGCCTGGATGATCTGCTGGTGGATTACAGAGGCGGTTTCCATTTCAATCACTGCTTTAATTCCGTTAGCATTTTTTCCGCTCACGGGAGTGATGGACATAAAAGAGGTGGCTGCTAACTATGGCAGTCCGATTGTCTTCCTATTTTTTGGAGGATTTATAATCGCTTTGGCTATAGAAAAGGTAAATCTTCATAAACGCATTGCGCTAAATATTATTCGTTTTACTGGTACCAATGCCAATGGAGTGGTATTAGGATTTATGATCGCAACTGCTTTGATGAGCATGTGGATTAGCAATACAGCAAGTACAGTTGTTATGTTACCCATCGCTCTTTCAGTAGTTAAACTTTTGATAGTCGATGCCGACGGCTTTACCAAAAATGATCAGAATTTTGCGTTGAGTATAATGCTTGGTATTGCTTTTTCTGCTAATATTGGTGGGATGGCCACTCTGATTGGAACTCCTCCCAATGTAGTGATGCTTGGAATTCTGGAGGAGGAATTTAACGTCAAGATTTCATTTTTATCTTGGATGATGATGGGGCTGCCTTTTGCCATTGTATTATTGTCCATAGCTTATTTTGTCATCGTCAAAGTTTTCTATCCCAATAACCTTGGCCAATTCAAGACCTCGAGTGGCATTATTGATCAAGAGATTCAGAAATTGGGAGAACTAAGCAAGGCCGAAAAAACTGTTTTAACTATTTTTCTTACGACTGCCTTTCTTTGGATTGTTCGGGCTTACATTAATAAACTATTTCCAACTCTTAATTTAAATGACACGGTCATTAGTATTCTAGGTGCTTTGGCGATGTTAATTGCACCTTTGAATTTTTCCAAAGGGGAGATGATATTAAAATGGGAAGACACTGAAAAATTACCTTGGGGAATATTAATTCTATTCGGAGGAGGCTTAGCGCTGGCGGGCGGGATGAAGGTTTCTGGAATAATTAGCTTAGTCGGGGACACTGTTGCAGCTGCAGATGGACTGACGGTGTTTTGGGTCATGACGGTATTGATTTTTATAATGCTATTTATGACCGAGTTGATGAGTAATGTGGCTTTGGCAACTATTTTTGTTCCGGTGGTTGCGGGTATAGCCTTAGGAATGGATTATCCGATATTGGGAATAGTGATACCCGTGACTTTGGCTTCTTCCTGTGCATTCATGCTCCCCATGGCAACACCACCTAATGCAATTGTATTTGCTAGTGGATATATCAAGGTGTATGAAATGGCGAAGGTTGGAGTTGTATTAAATATTATTTCCGTTCTTTTGTTAATGTTGTTGGGATGGTATATTGTTCCT
>CALGJW010000309.1 GCA_937930025.1 uncultured Saprospiraceae bacterium
GAAAGGTTTCCACTGGCATCAGCAGTAACGAGGTATTGAGTTCCCAAATTATTTTTTAGTAATATTCCAAATCCATCTTCTTCGACTACAAAATTAGCTTGATCTAAGGATGATAATGACCTATTCGTAGTGCCATTAGTCAATGCAAAATATCCATTCCCATATGCCGTAGTTCGGTATCCATCTCCGTCACCGTTGCCAATATCAACAAGCAAATCGCTGGTAAAGCGAACTTCACTATTAGCTGCCGTTGTACTTGCAATTGGAACTGTAGATTGAATGATATTTAAGTCAGTGGCTCCAGCTCCCCAAGTTGATAATTCTCCATCTGTATAGTAAATTGTCAATTCGTAGTAAGCATCATTGTCAGCATCGACCTGAATGGTTTTGGCTGAATATTGATCCGCACCAAATGGTAAATTTTGCTGACCAGCTCCAGCGGTATTGATGGTAACATCGATACAATCCATGTCAATGGCTCCTAAATTTTTTACCGAACAAATAACTTGATCAGATGCAGAATAGAAGTGCGCAATATCTCCGGATCTTAACCTTCCTCCTGAAGTGCTCCCAGCTGACGTGGCAATTTCTGCACCATCAATTTGACGAAATTTACACTGAGGGTTAACTGGCACAGTGAAGAAACCTATACCTCCTGTATTAAGATCGCAACCAGGCGTAGTTGCACTCGTTCGAAATTGTAAAAAATCTCCACTGGCCATTGATCCTCTGATAACATCTTGGCCTACCGTAGCGCTATTATTAAAACAAAGATCAACATATAAATTAGAAGTTCCATCCCAATAAAAAAGAGAAGAAAATTCAAAATCATTCCAACTACCTCCAGATGTGGTATAATCTTCATTGAATACTTCCTCCGTATTATACCAAGGAACTCCTATGAAATTGTTATCTGTAACATTCAACATTCCCACTCTAAAATTTTCAAAAGGTGCATTGCTATTTTTAGTCACAACGAATAAACTAAATCTATCAAGATAGCCTGCCGTCAATCCATCTGCAAGGAGATCTGCTGCCAAATACAAAACCCTGGTTTTAGCATTTTCTGAATTTCCCGAAAAAATAGTAGGTAAATTATAATTATAGGTTCCGCTGGTTATTTCAGAGCCCATTGAACAGCAATCTGACGCTACGACATCACCAACGGCCGAAAGTGTTATAGTGTGCTGATCAACAAATCCAATAGTTATATCTTGGGATGTCGTACTTATATTTAAAACAATTGTCTCGGCCACTTCTTCAACAAGATCATCGTATATTCGAATGGTGACATCTTGGCTTAAAGAACCAGTCGGAGTAAAAGTTACGGTAGTAGTAATCAATTCAAAATCATAATTAACTGTTGCAGATCCTGATCCATCCACTGCTACATTAATAGTGGCAGAAGCTGCTGGTAAATTAGTCAAACTAATGGATCGTTTAATATCTACATATGGCTCAAGGCAAGGGCCACCAGTCCCAGAATTACCCGCTTCTCCTGCTATGGATGTAGCGGCATCGAAATTAGCTTGAACGAGTCCTGTGCAAAAAGAAAAACAACTTTGGGCGTCGACATATGCATCAATTGTGCTGATGCTTAAGGCGGACCAAGCTACGGTGTTGGTAACTGAAGGAGACATAATATATACCAGCGGCCCTGGGTCATGACCCGCATCGAAATTATGACCCAACTCATGTGCGGTTAACACCCTTAGTTGATCTGCATTGCTATTAAAATCTTGAAGAATATTGTATTTACTACCTGAGTTGCAGGCTCCCGGTGTATAGGCCAAGCCAATAGTCGATCCATCAAAATCACGATCGGTCCAAAGGGAGGCTACATCGTGGGGAATATTAATAGGAGCAGTATTCAAATTTATTTCGGCCCAAGCTGCAAAACTTGGAAGTAAAATGTCCGGATCAGTGGAGGCTGACCATGGATCACCGCCCATTGTGGTAATGGTATGGATTCCTGTTACTACAAAACTCATTTGATCATCAAATTCATCATCATAGTTTGTGTTGACATTATTGGTAACTCCAATTACCTGAGCATCAACATCTGCAACGGTCCCATATTTATCAAACATAGAGTAATCTGCACAAATCCCATATTCAATATCATAGCAAAGTCCTGTGGAACGCTGTTGACCTTGGGTGTCAATCTTTCTTATTCTATTTTGCTCATTAGTATATCCGCAGGTCTTAGGGCCTTGGTAGATGATATCCGAAACTTTGTAAAAAATAAATTGGTCGCGCTTCGCATTTTCTTGATAATACCTAGCCGGCTCTATGTAAAAGGTTTCATTTCCTTTTTCTATAAACCCATAGACGAATTCCTTCCCAAAAGTAATTGAAACACGTCCACCTTCGTCAGTATAACCATTCATCGGAACTGGGAACTGGGAGATTCTATTATTTACCAATCCTTGATCTGTAGTTGAAGAAAATGTTGAGGCATAAAGGTCAACTTGGAAGAGATTAAGATCCCAGCCATTTAATTCCACTTTCAATAATTCGTTCCTAGCGGTCTTAGCTTGCATCCAATAATCCGAGGAAGAAAGTGTTTTGATTTCATATTTGGTGAAAAAATCCCCTGGTGTAGTTGACTGAGATTGAAGATTTATCGCAAGAATTAGTGCAACGAATAAGGCTAAAAGCTTGTTTTTCATGGTTATTTGTCGTTGGTTATTGGTTATTACATTGGCTAAGATAAGTAATTTGAATAACGTGCTTAGGATTTATTTTTAATCGCATGATAAGGCCGCAGATGGGTGGAACCTTTGTAGAAACGAAATGAACCTATCTCGAATTTAGCACCGGAGATGCGTTCAGGAATTATCTGAAAACCTGTCGAGCCGCCAAGCGGGAATTAAAATAGGAAATTGATAATTTCGAAAGCCGAAGGTCGAAAAATGCTATGCCTTTTTCCCTATCAATCGCTTCCGAATCCTACTCAATGACTCTGGTGTAACTCCAAGATAAGAAGCCAAATGATATTGTGGTACACGAGCTAACAATTCAGGATTATTTTCCACCAAATCCTGGTATCGTTCAGTGGGTGAAGAAGAAATAAATTTAGCAAAGAAGTCTTGGAATTCCACTAAACTTTTTTCTGTCTCCAAACGACACATCCGTTCAAAGCGCGGAAACCTTGCGCTAAATTCCCTTTCTTTTTCAATACTGACCATCAGAATTTTTGAATCCTCTAAGCATTCTAGATTAAACTTGGAATAGACCGGCAAGTCATGAACAGGTGGGAGCATGATGGATTGCTCTTCCACATAAAAAAAACTAGTCTTGTCTTCTCCGTCGACTAATTTAAACTTCCGAACACATCCTTCCAGGACATACAAACTTTGATGTATTCTATCTCCTTCAGAAAGTAAGAGTGTTCCTTTGGGATATTCCTTGGTGCTCCTAATCGCTAATACTGCTTGTTGCTCCTCTTGGCTTAAGGAGTTAAATACTTCCTCGGGGGAAATCTGATTGCTATTTTTTTGTTGATTCAATTGTATTCTATTGAATGCCAATATAAGGCTTATTTCCAATAGCTCATTAGAATACAAATGTCTATTAGATAGAAGAGAGGAGATGTACGACAAACGAGTGTAAAAGCTTACACTATTCCCACATATTAATAATCACGTTCCCAGTTTTAAACCCTTTTTCCACATACAAAAAGGCATCAGAGATTTCCGCTAAAGGATACCTGCGATCTATAATTGCTCTAAACTTTCCTTCAGAAATCATCTTAGTAATAAAAGTCATACTTTTCTTTATGTTCACAGGAATAGGAAAAATTACTTTTTTAGATCCGTATAATTTACCTTTAATCGCGAGTAATGGATTTTCGTTGTTTGGCCCTAATTCTGTGGAAATAAATATTCCTTTTTCTTTTAGTCTTTTTTTACAATTCTTAAAAGATGCCTTACCCACCGTATCAAAAATGTAATCGTAATTTTCCCGATCGTCCAAGAAATTTTTAACGGTGTAATCATAGGTTTTATCCGCCCCAAGTTCTTTCATCATTTCTTGGTTTTTAGTATGCCCAATAGCGGTTACCTTCAAGCCATAATATTTCAGCAATTGAATCATAACCGTTCCTATGGCACCAGTTGCTCCGATTATTGCGGCCGTTTGGTCCTTTTTCAACTGCACCTTATTTGTAAAATTTATGGCGTAATGCACCCCTTCTAAACTTGCTGCAGCCTGCTCATAAGAAAGCGATTCATGCATGTGGCCAATGTTGTCTTTTTCCGTTAGGACAACATACTGGGCATGGGTCGCCAATCCTTCATCCCGAAAGGCAAATACCTTATCGCCAGCTTTATAGCTTTTCACCTGAGTACCTACTTCCATCACTTCACCTGCCATGTCTGTTCCCGTGATTATCCTTGTTGGCTGGAACAATCCGGTGAAGAAGCGCATCACGAATGGCTTTCCCGTAAGTACCGCACAATCGGTTCGATTTACCGTTGTACAATGGATTTTAATTAAAATCTCATCCGATCCTATTTTTGGAATATCAATCTCCTCAATAGCTAATTGGTCGGGGCGGCAATATTTACGTCTTACAGCTGCTTTCATTATTTAGAATTTAGAAAAAAATAGTGGTGTTTAGCCTTGGTAAAGATACTAGGAAACCACATTGGGATTCATTGACTTTGGGTAAGATATAGTGAGAATCACCTTTGGCATCCAAACTCATTGATTTTGAGCGACTTTTGTGACTAAATTTAAAGTGATGCGTCACAAAGGCATTACCTTACATATTTAAAACACACACAGAAATGTTCGAACAATTAAAACAAATGGCTATTCAGCAGTTGATGAATAAAATGGGAGCTAACTCATTAGGTGCCAACGAAACACAAGAAGCAGCCACAGAAGGAGCTAGCGGAATCATGGACATTATTAAGTCTAAGGTCGCTGGAGGAAATATGGAAGAGGTAACAAGTTTATTCTCTGGTGGAGACATGGAGAATAACAGCATCTTCGCTCAAGCTAAGGCTAAAATGGCGGAGACTTTACAAGCAAAAGGAATGACTGCTGAAGAAGCAGAGGTTGAAGCTGCAAACACGACACCGGACGTAATCAACAGTTTGAAAGATAAATTCGAATCTAAGGATGAGGCGGATTCTGCTTTTGACTTAGGAGCTTTGGCTAACTTAATCCCTGGTGGAGCTGGAGATCTACTTAAAAGTGTAACTAGCGGAGGCGCTGGAGATCTTTTGAATAAAGCAAAAGGCCTTTTCGGTAAGTAAACCTTACCCTACAGAAAATATTAAGTCATTCGATACGTCGGATGGCTTTTTTTTTACTTAAAATTGGAGTAGGATTTTAGTGGCTGCAACCGCATATAGATTTGTTTGCTTTTGGCGTTTAATAAGTGACTAATAAATGAAAAACGTGCACCGCCCTCAATTACGCTTTTTTACTATACTTTTTTTCGCCTTGGCCCTGAATGTCAGCGCGCAAGATTCTAGTACATCTTCTAATTGCTATAAAAAGATAATCAAGAAAATAGATATTACAAAAGCTAGTTACCTTAGAGCACCAACCTCAGATACCCTTTTCATACATGAGGACCTCATTTGTAATAATCTTTTGGTAGAAAGAAAATCTAAAACACTGTGGTATTCCAATGACACTATTGGCAATGCAAAAAAGAGGTACTCCATAAAGGCCTCGCAGAAATACGGTTCCGGTCTCCAATTGAAATACGAATTAGCCTGTTGTGAAGCTATGAACAAATTTGACAAGGATTCAACAACCGACCTTATATCTAAAACGATAAATTACATCTATCGGCAAGGCTTATTTTCGGATGTTGCCCTTCAGGTATCTTGTGAAACCAAAAATGATTCCTTATTCTTATCCCTAGAATCCATAAAAGGAAAATTAGTATGGTATGTTCAACCATTAGAACAAAACAAAATACAACTACAGCGACTCGATGCATTTTATAGAAATGATGCAAATGAGTTAATTCCTAGTCCTTATTACATGCGATATGATTCCCAAATAATTGAATTTGATGAGTATGGAACGTACATAGCAAATCCAACTAAAACCATTCTTTCTTATGCATATGATACGCTAGGAAGAATAGTATTTATTCAATCGGAGGTCGATAATATTAGGAGAAAAGAAATTATAGTGGAGACTAGAACGTACAATTAGAAATGAAGACCAGCTTTTGTCGAATCACAAATACTTGCTTATTCTTTTAACATTTATGACTAGTAGCCAATAAGTGTTTAGTTCTTTTCCCAAGTCAAACTCTCGATAATATCTTCCATCTTTTTTGTAATGGCCTTGACTTCTTCAGATGCCGCTCGATTTTCATATTTGACTTTTTTCTGATTGTAACCAAGCGTTATTTTTTGCTTATCTCTTACACCAGTCAAATAGGCTTCATTCAAGTTTTGAAAGTCTGCCTGATTATAAAGTAAAATTAATGCTTGATAATCCTGATCAGAAATTACTGAAGAAAACAATCCAATATTTTCTACATTTTCAATCCCCTTATAGGTAACGTTTTTATTTTTCAAAATCTTCAATTCATAAACTTTACATTTACCAAAACACTTTGAAGTGGAAAGTGTCATCTCTGCTATCTCTGCCTTAGAATCTACATCAATTTTCTTGGCTCTACAGGCACTTAAGAAAAACAATACAGCTACGACCACAATAGTTATAATTGTATACTTCATAAAATTTATTTTGCTATTATTATTTTTTCTACAACTCCTGGATAATCTAAGCAAGATAGATAATATATTCCTTGAGGCAAGTGAGATACATTTATTTTTTTGATTTCCGAAATAGATATATCCAAGTGTTTCTTTCCATTGACATCATACATCTGCCAGCTTGAATTACTTGAGATTATTTTATTTTCAAAAGAAATATTAATAAACTCATTTGCAGGATTTGGGTAAACACTTATCAAGTTACGAAAAGAACTAAAATCCTCAGTTGCAACCATACCACTACAACCTACGGAATTTAACAGTGAAGCTCTAGGTCCATTAATTGCAGCAAGCATTCGCATTTTTTGACCTTCGGTAAACATAGTCATGCAATCATCATCGGAGTAATCTAAATAATTATTGAAGTTGATTCCATTTCCGCCGGTTGTACAATAGTCTGTATTTGGAAAGGTTGGACAACCACCTGATTCTGTATCTTGATTAGGTGTATCGTTGACAAAATCATCCTCATCACAACCTCCGTATTCTGGTCCCCAAATATGTTCTAAATTGAAATAATGACCCATTTCATGTGTAGCCGTTCTTCCTAGATGGTTAGGTTGGGAATTAGCGGCAGTTCCAATTGTTCCAAAATAAACAGATGGAATACAAAGACCATCTGACTCTGGTGGATCTGCTACACCAGGAGGTGTTGCGAAACCTAAACTTCCATCACTTTGATTACAAACCCAAATATTAATGTACTTGGTGTTATCCCACGGATCATGTCCTCCTGCAGCTGTACTATAAAAGCTACTGGTTTCTCCAATCTCATTAATTGTTGTTTGGGTACGAGTTATTCCATTTGTTATATTCCCATTGGGGTCCAAACTTGCTAAGCAAAACTCAACCTCAACATCAGCAGCAATACCTTGAAAAGCATTCGGTGTACTAGAAAAATTAGAATTCAATTTTCTATAATCCGCATTTAATACGTCAATTTGAGAATTAATTTGAGCTTCAGAAATATTTTCCGCACTGTTCAAATACAACACATGCACTACCACTGGCATTGTAACTACGGCCCTTGATTGAGTTAAATCTCTATTCTCTTCAATCCACCTTTCGGTAAATTGATTAATTCGATTGGCTTCTAGTACTAATTCAGGATTCTTATCAAAGGCGGCTATTCTCTTTTCTGTCATTTGACATTTTTGCCCCCAAAGAGAGAATGGCAAAGTTAGCAATACTAAAAGTAGTAACTTATAGGGCAATTCGATATTAGATTTCATGTGTTTCAATTTGTTTGTGCGACTAAATAGATTTTTTTTTGCAAATATTGTACTTACTTTATTATTGTGATTTTTTCAGTAAAATGCGCTCTATCAGAATTTATTCGGAAGAAATAAGTTCCTGCAGAAAGTAAAGAAACATCAATTTTGTTTTCAACCTCCTTCGTCCGCAATACTTCATTTCCTACCTGGTTGTAAACGATTAATTCAGTAACGTTAACAGATGAAGCCCATTCTATTCTTATAAAATCTTCCGTAGGATTCGGATAAACAGCAATTCCCTTAGGCAAATTACTTTTTAAGTCAACTATTCGAAAATCAGAAAATTGAAATTCGCCATCTAGATCAACTTGTTTTAGTCGGTAATAATTAATCCCAAAGAAAGGATTCTTATCAATAACCGAACAAAACGCACGACTATTTAATTCTCCTTAACTGCCAATAGACTTAATTGTTGTAAACCTTTGAGCATCTAGACATCTCTGAATTTCAAAGTGACTAGCATTATCTTCAGAACTTGTTATCCAATCTAATTTTACTTCTACCCTATTATACGGCTTTGCGGTAAAAAAAGTTAACTGTACCGGCAAAGAAGTTTCTAGTATTATTGAATAATCTTCAATTTACCCTCTATTACTAGCTTAAATAGTAGAACTAATGGGGTCAACACCGTTGTCATAATCAGAAATAATTCTCAATCGAATTCTTTGACTTGTTGATGCGGCTCCACCAGCGGCTGGTGTTGTGAAAGTAAGCATATGAATATCACCATTTTTCTTTCCATTCCCTGGTGATACTGATTCTAAGTTTTCTCCAGAATCAGTAAAATCTCCATCTCCATTGAAATCAGCGTACACAGCTAAGAGTCCCTCATCAGAAGTATTTCCAACTCCAACTTGTACTGAAATGGTATAGAATTTCTTCAACACTATCGAGCCAAAACAACCCGTCTAATTTCTTCTGTATTTTCCTTACTTAAAAATTCGATAAAATAAATACCATCCGCCAATTGAGCCAGGTCCAAATTTATCTGCTGATCCATTGGAATGTCTGTACGAATTGTACGACCAAACATATCCAAAATATTTAGCCGATTGATGAGTTCACCCGTTTGTTGAATGGTAATATTTCCTGGAGTAGGATTGGGAAAAAGCGTAATCGATTGGCCCAACAACATGTTAAGGTTGGAGGTTAAATCAATGCGTCCTTCCAGTGTAGTCAAGCAGCCCGTTTGGTCACTAATGGTTACTGTGTATGTGCCACCAAAGAGGCCCTCTATATCTTCAGTTTGGGCATTGTTGCTCCAACTAAAATTATAAGGAGGTGTGCCTCCAGATAC
>CALGJW010000310.1 GCA_937930025.1 uncultured Saprospiraceae bacterium
TGATTTGCAACCTGAGATGAGTGCACATCAAGTAACTGCTTCAATTATGGAAGAAATAAAAAACAATGCACCTGATTTCGTTTGTCTCAATTTTGCCAACACCGATATGGTTGGTCACACAGGTGATTTCAATGCTGCAAAGAAAGCAGCCGAAGTAGTGGATAGTTGTGTTGAAAAAATATCCAAATTGGCACTTGAAAAGAACTACTCCATTTTAATCATCGCAGATCATGGGAATTCCGATATTATGACCAAGCCAGATGGCTCTCCGCATACTGCTCATACCACTAATATGGTTCCCATTGTTTATGTGGCCAATGATATTAAAGGGAAGAATATCAAGTCTGGAAAACTCGCGGATGTGGCTCCGACTATTTTAAATTTATTAAATGTCCCCGAACCATCAGAATTTGATGGAAAAAACTTGATTACCATTGAAGCATAATATCCTATTATTTTTCCTAGCACTCCTTTTTGGCAGTTGCCAACCAACAGGTATTGATCCAGCTGACGCTCCCAAAAATCCTTTCTTCGATCTCAAAGATTATTTTGAAAAAGAAATGAAGATCAAACGAAGCGATATCACAAAAACGACAACCTTCGAAGGGGAAACAGAAACAGTGCATTTGCCAACTGTTGATTTAGAGAAAGAGTTAAAAATATTTTCAGATGCAAATTTGAATAAAGTAGCTTGGTATGAAAAGTATGCCATAGAATCTGCGCAAACAAAACAAGGCAGTACTAAAATTTCCTATAGAACTGAAGATCCAAAGTTAAAAACGAAAAGCGTAGAAATTTTTAAAAATAAAATGGGAATTGATTCCATTTTAATTCATAATCAAATGAGCAGCACGATTATGAATACTGAGCAATATTTAGCTTACTATCCTAATGTTGGATACTTAATAAGGATAGAGCAAAAGGGAAGTTTGCAAGAAGTAGGGGATATGAAAATTGAAGTAAAGTTTTAATTTCCTGTTGCGAAGCTGTAAAGCTGCAAGACTTTTAGGTCGACAATGGCCAAGGTTTTCTCATGCGTGCTTTCTAGTTTGACAAAGGGAGCAAAGCCTGCTTTTTGGGCATCCTTCCATCGACTTGCACAGAGACACCATTGGTCCCCAGGTTTCAATCCAGGGAAATTGTATTGTGGAAGAGGAGTCGACAAGTCATTTCCACAACTACTAGAATATTCCAAAAATTCTTTAGTTACTACTGCACAGACCGTATGCACGCCGTAATCCTCTGGGCTGGTATTGCAAGAGCCATCTCTAAAAAATCCGGTTATCGGACTCGTACAGCAAATTTCTAATTTACCTCCGAAAACATTTTTAGCTACTTGAATTTTATCCATAGTCTTCCCTCTTTTTTTATCCTTCCAACTCCTTTTTCAATTCCTCCTTCAACACCCGACGCAATATTTTTCCAACATTGGTTTTCGGTAACTCATCTCTGAATTCAATCGCTTTGGGAACTTTATATCCGGTTAGGTTCTCTCGACAATAGGCGATTAATTCATCCGGCGTCAAAGATTTATCTTTTTTCACCACATAAACCTTCACCACTTCTCCACTACTTGCATGTGGCATTCCAATGGCCGCCACTTCCAATACTTTGGGATGAGCAACCACTACTTCTTCTATTTCATTTGGATAAACATTAAACCCTGATACCAAAATCATATCCTTCTTTCGATCTACTATTTGGAAATAACCATCATCGTGCATCTTGCCAATATCTCCTGTACAAAGCCAACCATCAGGAGTAATTACATTAGCTGTTTCTCCGGCTAAGTTATAATAGCCCTTCATGACCTGTGGACCATGAATTTGGATTTCTCCAATTTCTCCAACCGCCAAAGGATTTCCAGCATCATCCACTATGCGCATATCAGTCGATGGTAATGGGATTCCGATAGTACCCAATTTGCCACTCCCATCAATTGGGTTTACAGAGGCAACTGGAGAAGATTCAGTCATACCATATCCTTCCGATAATGGACAACCGGTTACCTTTTGCCATTTCTCTGCAACAGCACGTTGAACAGCCATTCCACCTCCAACAGTTACTTTTAGTTTTGAAAAATCTAGTTGAGTAAACGGTTCATTATTTAATAGACCGTTGAATAAAGTATTGATCCCAGTCATTAGAGTAATGTCATGTTTTTTAAAGGCATCTACAATGGTGCCTAAATCTCTTGGATTCACGATCAATACCGTTTCTGAACCTATGCTCATTAATGCCAAACAGTTGACTGTGAATGCAAAAATATGATACATCGGAAGAGGGGAAAGGGCAATCTCGCTTTCATTCAAGAAGGGTAGCATTGCTGCACGAATCTGTTGCATATTGGAAACAAGATTTCGATTAGTCAGCATAGCCCCTTTAGCCACACCGGTCGTACCTCCGGTGTATTGCAATAGGATAGTTTCTTCCTGGGTACCTTGATGTGGAACGAGCTTAAATTTTTTCCCTTGAGTTAACGCCTCCTTAAACTTCACCGTATTTGGAAGTTCAAATTTCGGAACCATCCGTTTTACTTTGCGCACCATAAAGTTTACCAAAGTCCCTTTAACCGTTCCAAGCATCTCACCGATCGAAGCAGTGATAATTATTTTGATACCAGTATCTGGTAAAATCTTTTCTAAATTATGCGCAAAATTCTCAGCAATCACAATAGCCTTTACACCTGAGTCAGTGAATTGATGACGCATTTCTCTTGGCGTATATAATGGGTTGGTGTTGACAACTACAATCCCTGCTCTCATTGCACCGAATAAGGCAATAGGATATTGCAACAAATTGGGCATCATTAAAGCGATCTTATCCCCTTTTTCCAAACCACGCGATTGTAAGTATGCTCCAAAAGCCATGGAAAGTTTATCCACTTGATCAAAAGTGATGGATTTCCCCATACAAGTAAATGCAGGACGCTTTCTATACTTTTCAAAAGTCTCAATAAAAAGATCTACTAGGGTAGTATAGGCTTCAGGATCGATATTCGCTGGAACACCACTAGGGTAGTTCGCCAACCAAGGTTTGTTTGTGCTCATCGTGATGATTTTGAACCAAAGAAGACCCAAACTACCAAAAATCTGCTTTTTAATAGGCCCAACTTAGATGATTGAACCATATTTTGTTGTATTTGACGGATTTATAGGGTAAAAATCGCCTGGGTCTTTTCTTTTTCATCAATTGCATGTACCTTTGCGCCGCTAAAAAATATTACCAAACCCTGTTTGTTCACTTCGATTTAGTTTAGCCTGACAATAAGTGTCTGTAAATCAATAAGAAACAAGCTACAAATTATGATTCTTTCATGTCTGAAGAAAAGGATCAAATCCCGAAAGAAGAGGTAGCCGTAACTGCCGTTGAAACTTCCGAGGATCTTACCCCCGAGACAATTGCACTCGAAGAACTAAAAGCAAAAGTAGAAGATACTGGACCTCACTACGAATTCGATTGGGAAGGCGCTGGAAAGCATAACCTGCCATACACAGAAGAGGAAATTGCCAATTACCTTAAAGATTACGACCAATCTTTATCTTCCGTTAAACAATCAGAAATAGTTAAGGGTGTTGTATCAGTTATTCACGAAGGTGATGTGGTACTTGATATCAACTATAAATCTGATGGATTAGTTTCTCTCTCTGAATTTAGAGATATGCCCGACCTTAAAGTAGGGGATATTGTTGACGTTTATGTAGAGGAACAAGAAGATGATAGAGGACAGCTTGTTCTATCAAGAAGAAAAGCGAAGCTCTTAGGTGCTTGGGATGCAATTGTAGACTCCTATAATAATGGAACAGTAATCAAAGGTGTTATTGTATCAAAGACCAAAGGTGGTCTTATTGCTGATGCTGGTGGATTGGAAACTTTCCTTCCTGGTTCACAAATTGATATTAAGCCTATCATTGATTATGATGCATATGTTGGAAAAACCATGGAGTTCAAAGTGGTGAAAATCAACGAGCAAATCAAAAACGCTGTAGTTTCTCACAAAGCACTTATTGAAAGTGATTTGGCTGATCAAAGAGAAGCTATTATTGGAAGCCTTGAAAAAGGTCAAGTACTGGAAGGTACAGTTAAGAATATTACAGACTTCGGTGCATTCCTTGATTTAGGAGGTGTCGATGGTTTACTTTATATCACGGATATTTCATGGGGACGTATTTCTCATCCATCAGAAATTTTAGCATTGAATCAAAGAATCAATGTTGTAGTGCTTGATTTTGATGAGAATAAGAAACGTATTTCTCTTGGTCTTAAACAATTACAACCACATCCGTGGGATGTATTACCGGCTGAAGTTATTTCTGGTTCTACCGTTAAAGGTAAAATCGTTAATATCGAAGATTATGGTGCATTCCTTGAAATTCAACCAGGAGTTGAAGGCTTGATTCACGTATCTGAGGTAACTTGGAGTAATCAACCAATCAACGCAAGAGAATTCTTTAAACTTGGTGAAGAATACGATGCAAAGGTAGTTACTATTGATAGAGAGGATAGAAAGATGTCTCTTTCTGTTAAACAATTATCTGATGATCCTTGGTCTCAAATTGCAGCCAGTTATCCAGTTGGTTCTAAGCATGAAGGTAAGGTTAAGAATCTTACTCCTTATGGAGTTTTCGTTGAGTTGAATGAAGGTATCGGAGGAATGGTTCACATTTCTGATCTTTCTTGGACTAAGCGATATTCTCACCCATCTGAGTTTACTAAGGTTGGAAATGATATTAGTATTACCATCTTAGAAATTGATCAAGACTCAAGAAAACTTTCTTTAGGGCACAAACAATTAGAAGAAAACCCTTGGGATACTTTCGAAAATGTTTTCCCAATTGGATCTTATCATGATGCTACGATTATTCGAAAAGAAGATCGTGGAGCAATTGTTCAACTACCATATGGATTGGAGGCTTTCGCACCAATTAAGCATATTAAGAAAGAGGACGGTACTCAAGCTGAAGTGGATGAAGTGATTCAGGTTAAAGTCATTGAATTTAATCGAGACGAAAAAAGAATCCTTGTTTCTCACTTAAGATATCTAGAGGATATTCAACGAGAATCTGACGATACCATTAAAGTGGAAAAAACCAAGGCGAGAACAGAAACTAAGAAAGCTGTTAAAAAAACACAGTCTAAGGTTGAAAAAACAACCCTTGGTGATATGGATGTTTTCTCCCAATTGAAAGCACAAATGGATGGTTCAGAAGCTCCGGCTCCGGTTGTTGAAGAAACTCCAGCACCTGTTGTGAAAGAAGAAGCTCCAGCACCAGTGGCAGAAGTTCCTGCAGAAGAAGAGGTGGTTGTTGAAGAAACTCCTGTTGTCGAAGAAGTAGAGGAAATTGTAGAAGAGGTGGTTGTAGAAACACCAGCTGCAGCAGATGATCTTAAGAAAATTGAGGGCATTGGCCCAAAAATTTCTGAGATTCTAACAACGGCAGGAATTCCTACTTTCTCAGCGCTCGCAAGTACTGCACCAGAAAAAATCAAGGAAATCCTTGCAGAAGCTGGTAACAGATACAAAATGCACGATCCAACCACTTGGCCTCAGCAAGCACAATTGGCTGCTGATGGAAAATGGGATGAATTGAAAACGTTACAAGATAAATTAGACGGAGGGAAATAACCTCTTGAGTAAATAAAATTTAGTCCCCTGTTCACTAGTTGAGCAGGGGATTTTTTTTGTTTATAGATCAAACAAAGTTAGATTTGGTATGTTATCTCTCAAATCTAACACCACTTGTCAAAGAAAGTCATAGTTATAGGTTCTGGTTTTGCCGGTCTTTCGGCCGCTACTCATCTCGCACACAAGGGATTTGAGGTTACTATCTTGGAGAAAAATGAAGTGGCAGGTGGAAGAGCTAGAGTATTTGAAGCTAATGGGTTTACTTTTGATATGGGTCCTTCTTGGTATTGGATGCCTGAAGTTTTTGAAAAGTATTTTCAATTTTTTGGAAAAAATAGAGCTGATTATTACGAGTTAATAAGGTTGGATCCAAGCTATACCGTTTTCTTCGAGGACAAACAGGTAGATCTACCTGCTTCTATGGATGAATTGTACAAAGTTTTTGAACAACATGAACTTGGTTCTGCCGTCAAACTTAAACAATTTTTGAGTGAGGCGAAATATAAATACGAAACAGGAATGGACGATTTTGTACATCGTCCAGGTCATTCAATAATGGAATTCGCTGATCCTAGGATACTGACCAGCATGTTTAAGCTCCAACTTTTTTCATCCATGTCAAAACATGTAAGAAGTCTTTTTAAAAATGAGAAACTCATTCAACTACTTGAATTTCCAGTTTTATTTTTAGGAGCAACACCAAGTAATACTCCGGCGCTATATAGTCTTATGAATTACGCTGACATGAGCCTAGGAACCTGGTATCCAAAGAGAGGCATGCATGAAATAATTAAAGGTATGGTGAAGTTGGCTAAAGAAAAAGGCGTAAAAATTCTTTTAAACCACGAAGTTAAAAGTATAGTTGTTCCCAATGGTCATGCAACGGAATTGATCACCTCAAATGGAAATTTCCAAGCGGACATTATTATAGGTGGAGCAGATTACAATCATATTGAGCAAGTGTTATTGCCAAAAAGAAGTCGAGTATATTCTCCTGAATATTGGGATAAAAGAACCATGGCTCCTTCCTCCCTTTTATTCTATATCGGAGTTAGCAAAAAACTTCCAGGTTTGAACCACCATAATTTGTTCTTTGATGCAGATTTTGATTTGCACGCTAAAGAAATTTATGACCATCCTCAATGGCCTACTAAACCTCTTTTCTATGCTTGTGTTCCTTCGGTTACAGATAATACCGTGGCCCCAAAAGGAAATGAAAATTTATTTCTATTAATTCCTTTGGCACCTAACCTCGAAGACACCGAATTACTTAGAGAAAAATATTTTAATATTATAATGGATCGATTGGAGAAAAAATTGGGGATAGGAATTCGAGACCACATTATTTTCAAAAGATCTTATGCCCATAATGATTTCAAAAAGGATTATCACGCCTTTAAAGGAAATGCCTATGGCTTGGCAAACACACTTTTCCAAACCGCATTTCTAAAACCCAAAATGAAAAGTAAAAAAGTAAATAATCTTTTTTATACAGGACAGTTAACTACCCCGGGCCCTGGTGTTCCTCCTTCTTTGATTTCCGGAAAAGTAGTAGCCGAAGTTGTGGCCAAGGAGTATTCAACTAACTAACCAAAAAATTCGAAATGATTACATTATATAACAAAGTGTGCAGAGAGTGTAGTGAAATGGTCACTAAACGATATAGTACTTCATTCTCATCTGGAATTCGTGCCTTTGATAAAAAATTGAGAACCCCAATATATAGCATTTATGGATTTGTAAGATTCGCGGATGAAATCGTTGATACTTTTCACGACAAACCAAAGGCTGAGTTATTGGAAGAGTTTAAAAAAGACACTTTTAAAGCTATTGATAGAAAAATATCATTAAATCCTATTCTTCATGCTTTTCAAGAGGTGGTCCACAGATTTAATATCGAGAATGATTTGATTGAAGCGTTTTTGAATTCAATGAAAATGGATCTCGAATTCAGCAGGTATCAAGATCATTTATACAAAGAATATATTTATGGTTCTGCGGAAGTTGTTGGCTTAATGTGTTTAAAAGTTTTTTGTGATGGAAATGAGGATGAATTTGAAAATTTAAAAGAACCAGCTAAGAGCTTAGGTTCAGCGTTTCAAAAAATAAACTTCTTAAGGGATATGAAAAGTGACTTTGCCGAACGTGGAAGAGTTTATTTCCCTGGAGTAGATTTTGAAAATTTTACAGAAGATGATAAGCAACATATTGAGGCAGATATACAAGCCGATTTTGATCATGCTTATACAGGAATTGTAAATTTACCTGAAGGGGCAAAGTTTGGTGTTTATTTGGCCTATGTTTATTACACCAAATTATTTCAGAAAATTAAGAAATCAACAGTAGCAAAAGTGAAAGAAGAAAGAATTCGAGTGGGAGATAGCAGAAAAGCATATTTACTTTTCTCTTCAGCGTTAAAAAGATCACTTAACTTGTTATAATGTCAAGTACCATTAAGGTTGTTATTTACTTTCTTCTTGTATTGATTCCCTGCCTCATATGGCCCTTTCTTGAAGTTAATGTCCAACAAGCTTTTCAAATGGTAGTCCCGAAATATACAGAAGTTGATTTATTTGAAACTTCGCGATATTATTTCTGGATTCTTGTTTTCACAGCGGTACCAGTTCTCCTATTGAGTTTTGATAAAAAAGTAGCCTTTTACAAGACATGGAAAACATTGTTTCCTGCCATTATTTTTATTGGAATAGGGTTTATCTTTTGGGATGTACTCTTTACGGAATGGAACGTTTGGGGGTTTAATGAAACTTACTTCCTTGGCGCTACTTTTTTTGGGCTTCCTATAGAGGAGCTTTTCTTTTTTTTAAACGTCCCTTTTGCGTGTTTTTTCATTCACGAATGTTTGCTTAGTTATTTCCCTAAGGACAACCTTAAGTCATTAGACAGTATAATTTCAATTGGTTTGGGTTTATTGCTAGTTTTCATAGGAATAATGAATCTGGATAGAATCTATACCAGTTCAGCCTTTCTAATGACCGGTACGGCATTGGTTGCCCATTTTCTACTTTTTGACAATAACTATAGGACTTATTTCTATCGAACTTTTCTTCTGGTTTTGATTCCTTTCTTAATTGTAAATGGAGCACTGACAGGAGGGTTTACTAAAACACCAGTTGTACTTTATAATCCAGAAGAATTTCTGGGATTGAGAATCATTTCTGTTCCAATAGAAGATGCCATTTACGGCCTATTGCTTTTGTTGTTAATTGTAACATTCCAGAGTTTGTTGAATGGATTGAAAACAGGTAAAAAAGAAGAAATTTTACCAACTCGTTAAGTTGCCAAAATAGTTTCCATTTTTATTGAAATTTTTTCCTTTTTGATTTGCAATTTAATCAGATGACAGTATCTTTGCAGTCCGCTAAGAAATAGCGTGGAAAAATTAAGAAAAATAAGGCTAAAGAGCCTTTAAAAATAAAGTGTTTTCCGATGCAGTTTGGCCTTGATTGGTTCAAAATGTATGAAAGCCAAAGAAAGTTCATTGACACAAGGGAGAAGCGATATTTTTGAGGAAGACAAGAATATTAGCAGTACGTTTAAGAATTTAGAAAGAAAGACCACTAGCGGGGCTTCTACGGAAGTCCTTTAATAAATCGATTTTGATGCCTGT
>CALGJW010000311.1 GCA_937930025.1 uncultured Saprospiraceae bacterium
TGTCACTAATTCTCAGTAGTGGAGATACAATCGAAGGGATCTCTACGAGATTTGATTTAAATAATGAGAAAGATGCTGCTGACGATGGCGAAATTATAGAAGATATTATGACCTCCGTGCATCGAGTTCGGTTTCAAGGAGGGCTTTTTGTTCAGCGTGAGAAACTTGATGCGAAAATTAGATTTGAAGATTGTTTATTTGAGGAGGACTTTGTAATTTTAAACTGTCATGTTTTAAGGTCGATAGTTTTTTTGAGTTGTAAGTTTCAAGGAGCATTTAAGATCATGGAGTCAACCCTGAATTCGAGGTTAGACTTTTTCGGGTCATCTGTCAAGGGTGCTTTGAGTATGTCTTCGCTTAAGGGAATAGGTGGGTTGTTGTTCAGTGGTGGACAAATCGGAGAGATTAAATTTCACGATGTTAAATCTGAGGTGTTAATACTTTCTGGAACCCGGCTGGTATCAATTGATGTCAAAAAAATAAAAATTAATAGACTAGGAATTCTGAATTGTGAGGTCAGTAAGTCTTCTTTAATTGATCAATCTGAAATCGAAATAGTAGAGTTTCTAGGCCTTCGCGATGCTCCACCGTTGCTCTTTAGAGACCTTAAGTCGAGGGAGATCGTCTTTGAAAGGGTTTATAGTGAGGAACGGTTTGAGATACACGCTGTAAGTGCATCAATGGTTAGATGGTCTCTTTCAGATTTCAAAAAGATGAAAATTGCGTCCTGTAACTGGAAGGATGTAGAATTTGAATGCGACAGAACAACGTTTGCTCCTTTGGCTTACACCGATTTTGCTTTCCCTGAGACCATTCAAGTAGGAGAAGCAGGAGAGACATTTCAAAATCAACGTTTAGCAGCTGCATATCAGCAGTTTGCGGCAAGTGCTTTAGCTCAGTTGGATAAAGCGAGCGAATTGAAGTTTAAGGCTAAGGGGCAGCTTAGCTTGCTCAAACACTTGGTAGAAAGAACAAAAAATAAGACTCCAAGTTGGAATTCATTCGCTTTCAATCATCACCCAATAGCTGGCTGGGGTTTTCGAAAGATCAATCACGATCCATTAGCAAACTGGGCTTGGGAAGGTATATTCTGGCGATTTGCTTTTTGGCGCAATGACAACTGGAATATCGCACAGCTATGGCTAAATAGAATCACAAACAATTTTGGGCTCAGCTATCGCCGCAGCCTCTTTTGGTTCGCTGTAGTTAGTCTGTTGCTCTTTGCGGGCTATATATGTGCCGTAGATGAATTCTTAGAATACTCCTTTGATATTACTAGTTGGAGGAGTGGAATTGAATATGTCTGGCAAGAACATAAGCAGCAATATTTTTACTTCATTAATCCTATTCGCAAGGTTGGATTTCTATGCCCTAACGCTGACTGTGGAGAAGCCCATTGGTCAGCTGGCCTCTGGGATTTTGTATCACGAATTGTTTTGGTATAATTAAGTTATCAGTTCGTTCAAGCTTTTAGGAAGTGGGGGCGGGTGTAAGGAGTTACATATTTTGATCAAGCATTTTTATGAAAGATCAAAAAAAAGTGTTTCTTGTTTTGGGTAAAAAAATAACAAAATGATCGTAAGTAAAACACAGTCGTTAAGTCTTTATGGGTTGCTGCTCTTTGAGCTTAGATTGGCTCAGCTCAGTCAGGAAGAAGCCATTTGGTGTCGCTCCTTAATTTTCGTGCTAGAAGATTTAGATTTTTTAGCCCGAACAATTGACTTGATAATCGATGAAGGTGATAATAGCTCTACTTCTTTAGACAAGATAGAGGAAAGTATCCGGTTGAGCGTCGATTCTATTTTTATTGATCGAAATGTTAAGGATGATTTGCTTTTCAGTCAGACTATCGAGGCTATTTCTGTGGCTCTTGTATTAAATACTAAAGAGAGAGGAAGAGCGTATTTTGATAATGCAATCCCTCACGATTTAGGATGCACGATGGAGTATTTTTACCCAGTGCTATCTAAGCTATTTGAGAAAATGTATAAAATGGAATTGGACATCGCAGCATTTCGCTTAGTTGCAAATGTTGTTCAATGTTTAGATGACCTCAACGATCTTCCTGATGATTTAGCTAATAACATTGCAACACCAATTTCTAGAATTGTAAATTCACTCAAAGGTGAATCCAGTGTAGATATTTGTCGTTTTTTAAATGAGTGGGTTAAAAAATTCCTAGAAAGAACACTGGATATCATCTCGATGAATGCTGAATGTAGAGCGATTAATGTCTACACTGATGCGATTCTTGAAGCCTCCGCTTTTTTCGCTCTAAGCAATCAAGTTAACTATTTTGCTGGGAATCTTTTTGAAGAAAGAGATTTGAGTAGTGGTCATCCGACACGAATTCCAAAAATTTTAAACTACTCGGGGTAGTTTAATAGAATTAAACACTATAAAATGACGCTTTCACATTTAAACATGTTATTGAAGTTTGGTGTAGGATTAGGTGGGGTAGTAACGACCTTCTTGACACTTTATGTTTGTTATTCACAAGGGTTTTTGTTTGGTAATTCTAGCCAGTTCATAAGTGTAGGGATTTTAGGTGTTTTGCTGACTATATTTTTAGTTTGGGTTTTAAGCCAAAATTCCTCGTCTTCAAGACATCCTAAATTGGGTGTACCGTTCTTTGTGCTTGCTTTGTTAGCAATTGTTAATATTCATCTGGTCGTCGGCTCTTCTGGTGGAATCACACAAAGCCCAATGTCTTTCTCTTACATTTATACATTGTCAATTATTCAGGTAATTCAACAAGCAGATAAAAATTTTTCAAAAAGGAGTATTTTCTATCCTGCTTTGTTCTTCTTAGTTCTTAGCTTTATTATCAATTTATACTTTTCAGAGTATTGGTTTTCGGGTGAAACCATAAGTACTTTTTTTGGCGACTGCATTCCATGGACGTTTGAGTATAGTGAGGCCGCTGCTTCATCAGATAACGGACATCTTAAGTTCCTATTTGCAGTAGTATACCTGCTACAAGGAACTATTTTGATAAGGGGCAACCTTAATCGATGAGTTTTCCTAAAAATATATGGGGTTTGTATGATGCTGGTAACTCGGTGTTAATAATATGCGCATCAGTTTTTTTTATTCCTGAAATTGTAAAGAATACCTCTATAAATTTAGTTCAATTGAATATCGTCTTTGCTGCAGTTTTTTGTTTGCTAATTGTTTCGGCAGTCCAGATTTCAAAACGAATTGAGGTTGGATTAATGACTAATCACCTGTTGGTCGTTAGCGTCTTGTTCTGTGTTTCAATCATTGGGTTGATGTTGGTTTATATCTACGGTTATTCTTCGCTTCTTATTCTTTTCCTGCTTGGCTTGACACTATTTTTATATCAGGTGTCTAGGGTGGTCCATAGTGCATATTTTTCGAATTATTGCAACCATGATTCTATTGTGTCAAATAGCGCACTTGGAGCATCTTATAATTGGGGTGGGTCTGTAGTTGGGCTATGCTTAGGAGTAGGAGCTTTTTCTTTTGGTTTTAATGCCACTAGTGTTCTTGTTGTTGCGCTGTTCATTTTTATTTCTTTAGCTGTACTTACCTGGAGACGACTACTTCGCTATGAAGTAACAGTCAATATTGCATCATCTAGATTAGAGCTAACTACTAATAGTATCTGGCCTGTATTGAAGAGGATTGCTCCGTTATTATTTTCCATTTTCCTATTTTTAGACGTTCTTGGGACGCTGCAAAAGAATATACCTACAATTTTTCAGTCAATATATTTAATTGATCCTGAGACTGCAGGAGGGTATTTTTTGGTGATTTTAATTTCGGCTTCATTTCTTTCATTTCTTATATCTAGGTTTCCAATATTGCTATTTTTGAATAGGATCTACGTTTATGGTTTTGTTGCATTAAGCTTGTGTTTGTCCTTGGTTCTAATTCATAATTTTGGCTTTTACATATTAGGGTGCTTTTTTGCTGGAATTTCATATGGGGTTTTCGAGTCAGTGTCGAGGGCTGACATTGTTCTGAAATCTCCTAAGGAATCTTTGACCCTTCCAATTGCAATTTATTCAATTTTGGAAAGAAGCTCTACTATCTTTGGATCAATTATTTGGGTTGTGATTTCGATAAAATTTCCGGGAAGGTTGGATCTTCAGTATTTTAGCTTAGCCTTCTTGCTTTTAATTGGATTTGTAGTTTTTAAGGCAACTTTAGATCACAAAAAAGTATAAACGATTATGTCAGTTTCTGGGTATTCCAGACTGATGCTACATTTGGCTTCAGAATGAATCCACACTAGTATCATTAGTGGGCTGTCGGAGAATGGGTATACAATTTTTGGCAACTGGTGGAGAGCGTGTTACAAGCCTATATTCAGCTTCCCAACCGTCCATCAACAACCTGAACAAACGTCTCCTCAACCTTCACTAACGCACGGTAATCCGCACACGATGGGTTCAAAACCAAATTTCGCTCACTCGGCACCACCACCGATGGTACCCAAAAGCCAAGACATGTTGGATCTTGAAGAAGCTTT
>CALGJW010000312.1 GCA_937930025.1 uncultured Saprospiraceae bacterium
CGAGCTTCTTCTTCCGCTTTAGCTTTTGCTTCCATTTCTGCTTTAGCCTTTGCTTCAGCTGCTAAGCGAGCTTCTTCCGCTGCTTTAGCTGCCATGTCAGCTTCAGACATTGGGCATCCTTTGTATTTTCTTACACCTGCGATGTTAGGACATCTATCTTTAGAATCTTTGATACCGTCACCGTCTGAATCTTGGTCATTATTAGCTGATAAGTTAGAAGGAGCACCACCACAATTATCGCCAAAAGTATAAACTAATTTTGCCAAAGCTCTTCTTCCAATCTTAGGCATATTTGGTAAATATCTGTATTCATTGTTCAGTACATTAGTTGCAGAAACATCAATTGTAAGACCATTGTTAAATTTGTAACCAATAGATGCATCTAATAAATTTCTTGCATCCGTATCACCTGAGAATTGTCCAGATGCAGAGAAGTAAGATTGATCATATTGGAAAGAAAGACCTCCTCTAAGTCCAAAATCAGGAGTATAGTTAATACCAGTTCTGAATTTGTTTTTAGGAATATTCAAGTAACTTGGTAATTCACCTGCTGCTTCATTACCAACTACCTTCTGCATGAAGTCAATTTTGTCCACCCACGAATAATTGAAAAAAGCTGTAAATTCTTCATTGATATAATATTCTGCACCTAAATCAATTCCTGTAAAAGTTCTTTCATCAAAAGTACGGTATCCAGCAGCTAAGTGATTGATTCCATTATCAGGAACTTGGTCAGTTGGAGTAAATGCGTGGAAAGGAAGACCTGCGATTGCATCAGCAAAACCAGCTCCACCAGCAGTATAAGAACCGATAGTAAGCTGTTGTAAAGCAGCCATTGAAGCGTCTACATCCCCAGGAGGAACATTGGCTTCTACAATAGCTCTAAATTGAGGTTCAACTTGTGCCCATACACCTGCGCCTAAATCAGCCCCGATTTGATCTTGACCTAACAATACATAAGCAGGAGAGATAGCTGTAAATTGCGAATTGTTCTTTTGAGTTACTCGATAAACATCAATAGTTAATCCAAGTTTATTTGCAATTAATCCTTTGTATCCGATTTCATAAACATCATCTGTAGCTATTGTTGATATTGGTGCTGCAATTTGAGAAAGAGGAGTACCATCAAATATGTTAAACCCTGGAGAAAGTTGTCCCGTTAATCCTAAAGTAGTTGGGTCAACTCCAGTTTTTAAAATATTTTCAAATGCAGGTCCAAAAGGTGCTAATGCAGTTGTGCCTAGAACACCTAAAAATCCTGCAACTGTTGGATCATTTACAGCAACCCAAGGCACACCTAAAGGTAATTGATCTAAACCAGTAGGGATACCTGGAAGCATCCATGCCGTTCCACCATTGTTAAATGTTTGAGTTGTTTTATTTCCATACAACCAAACATCAGATACACCTGGATTAAGACCAGAAAGAGGGAAATCAATATTTAATTGAAGATTAGAAACTGTTGATGATGCACGGTTATAAGAAGCTCTGAAAGTATGCATTGGGCTTGCTTTAAAAACCAATGCAGCACGAGGAGCAAAAGCACCTTCATCAATAAAATTAAACTGGTCATAACGCCCAGCCAAAACTAAATCTAACTTTGGACTGATTCCAAATTTACCTTGTACATATCCTCCAATAATAGAGAAATCATCATCATCTTCATTTCTTCCATAAACTAAATTTTCTGTGTCTTGTCCAGCAAAACGGTAATCAGCTCCAATTGTCCAATCTGAATTTAAGAATTTTTCAGCACCAAAATTATATTGAGCCTGACCTTCTAATTGTGTTCTTCCTACAGGCGTTCTATTTCCAGTTTGGTATAGGAATGTTGGATTATCTTGTGTTCCACCATCATTGCTTACACCAAATACTTGAGCAAAGAAACCACCTGCTTGCATTCTTGCTTGTCCCCAGAATTCTCTAGTGTCAGAAAATCCTTCACCTTGTTCATTGTAAAATACAGAACGAGCAGAGTTAAATCCACCTGATAGATTAAAACTTAAATTATCTTTTGGTCTAAATTCTAAAGTCGTATTGATAGAATAGTTATCCCAACTATCAGTCATAGGGTTTCCATCTCCATCACTATCTAAATCTGCAAAAGATTTTAACAAAGTTGGCGTTGCAAATGCATCTACTACACCAATCGTTTCATCTACTGCTGGTTGGAAAATACCTCCAGCTGGTAAAAATTTCGCAATTTGAGTAGAGTCACTTGAATCATTTGGATCTAACGTAAACTCTTTACCTTGACGGTATTGAGCATTGATTTTGAAACCAAATTTGTCGCTTACTCTTGTAGCATGTCTAATACCGCCACCAAAGGTTGATAGTTCACCGCCCATCAATTCTACAGTAGTACCTGGACAATCAATCGGACTTTTAGAAATAAAATGAACAACACCCTGAGTTACTCCTGGTCCATACAATGCAGAACCAGGTCCACGGACTACCTCAATTCTTTGAAGGTCAATAGTACTTAATCCAGCTTGGTCTGATTGGAATGTTCCAATACCTGCTCCAACTAAACTTCTATAATCCAAAATAGGAAAAACAGATGTACCAAAAAGACCAGCACCACCTCTCATTGAGATATTGATACGGTTAGCCGACTGTTGCTGAATTTGAACTCCTGCTGTACTTTGAAGATTTCTTACAGGATCAACTGGGTTAGCACTTGTTTCTAATTTCTTTGCAGAAATTACTGAGATTGACGCAGGAGCTTCCTGAACTTTCTCTCTTTTTCTAGAAGCAGAAATAATAATGTCCTCACCGAAGAGGACACCTTCTGCAAGGTCAACAGAAATAGTACTGTTATTAGTAGCTACTATCACTTCTTGAGTTGCATAACCAGTGTAACTGATTTCCAAAGTCCAAGGAAGCGGTTCGCTGCTAGATAGTGTAAAATTTCCGTCAATATCAGTAGTTGTTCCAACGGATGTTCCTTTGATAAGGATGTTTGCTCCAATTAAGCCTTCATTTTCGGCTGGATCGTTAACAGTTCCTCGAACTGTATTTTGAGCTTGAATACCCTGCGCAAAGGCAAGCATTCCGAACAACATCAAAAATTTGAAAAGTGTTTTTTTCATTTGTCGATGATTTTTCATGTGAGTAATAAATTAATGTTTTTGACTAATGAGAATAAAGAATCAACCTTTTAAAGATTAACTGTCTACAGCTAATTCAAAATTATTCTATGATAATAAAATCGTTAACTGCTATTAGATAACAGCTAACTGTTCTTCTTTATGTTCTGGAAAAATAAAAAGTTAATTTTAGTAAATTACTTATTATGAAAATAAGTAATTCTATATGTATGTGAAATATGAAAGGTGGGAAACGTTGATTTTTCGTTGTGTTTACCATCTGAGGACATATTTCTCTAGTCCAACACGTATTATAAATTATGTATTGAAATTATGCTTGTTTTACCTTTGATTTGTCAAATGTATTAAAAATTTCTGTAATGATTTGCGGACAATATAAAGTTGGCAAATCATATCCCATACCATCCTATAAAGAGGGTAGAGGCATTTGGTATTTTTGGAGAGTATTCTTTAGCATGTTCGAAAAGAATCAATGTATCTGCTGTTCCATGTACGATTAGCGTCGGCACTTGAGTAAACTTCAGTTCATCATACCTTGATTCTGATGATTTTATCGCGTGAGAGTATTGATCAAAAGCTTTAGAATTAAAGCCTTTTCTGTTATTAATTTCTTAAAATGCCTGCTGCAAGATAGCCTTATTATCTAAACTATAAGCACCATTTCCCTTTAACATTTTTCGAATTCCCAGCTGAAATTTCATTTTAACGGGCACTTTGTGGAGTGTCTGTTTGAAATGAAAGTTCAAGCTAATAAAATTTTTCAGGAAATTAAAAGGTACACTAACTAATTTTGGATCGTAGTAAAATCCAGTGGACATAATAGAGGTGAGGGAAACCACTCTTTCGCTATAAAAGAGTGGCTAATCTTTGAGCAATCATGCCTCCCATAGATTGTCCAATGATATGTGCTTTTTTTAT